>NZ_QUJT01000007.1:177695-178620 GCF_003480955.1 Clostridium sp. AM27-28 | reverse complement strand
GTATCATAGAACATTTTTGTGCCCTGTGCCGTATGTCCACAAAGTAGGAATTAGGGGTAAAAATCAGAAATTTCCACGATTGCGGAAAGTGTGATATAATCCAGATAAGCGGCAGCAATGAAACCATTGGAAAGGAGCGTGCGCCCATGAAAGGAGCAACAAGCATACAGGAACGCCTTTGGGAACTCCGCAAGGACAAAGGCTTAAATCTGGAAGAACTATCAAAGCTGACAGGCATTTCCAAATCAGCTCTTGGAAGTTATGAAAAAGAGGATTTTAAGGAAATCAATCATGGCAACCTTATCACGCTGGCAGACTTCTATGGGGTCTCTGTTGATTATCTACTGTGCCGGACAGAGAACAGGGAGCAGATCAACACACCATTGACGGAGCTGCATTTGAATGATGAGATGGTGGCACTGCTGAAAAGCGGTCGGATTAACAACCGTCTGCTCTGTGAGCTTGCTACACATAAGGATTTTATCAAGTTTCTTGCAGACATTGAGATTTATGTGGACGGGATTGCTACCATGCAGATTCAAAACCTCAATGCACTTGTCGATACCGTCCGGCATGAAATCATTGAACGGTATCGCCCAGGCGAAGATGACCCGCATTTGAAAGTGCTGCAAGCCGCCCATATCAGTGATGATGAGTATTTCAGTCACATGGTTCTGGATGACCTCAACCTGATTATCCGGGATATTCGGGAAGCCCACAAAAAGGACAGTGAGAGTGCGCCCCAGACCACCGTTGCCGATGAATTGAAAGAAAATCTCGAAGCAGTCGAAAATTTCAAGGGCAGCCGGGATGAAAAGCTGGTTGTCCTTTACTGCAAGCAGCTCGGTATCAACTATAAAAATCTGTCAGACGAAGAATTTCGCTGGCTGATTCGGATTCTCAAAAAATCAAAGAAAATGGGAAC
>NZ_QUJT01000007.1:0-177685 GCF_003480955.1 Clostridium sp. AM27-28 | reverse complement strand
TCGGATTCTCAAAAAATCAAAGAAAATGGGAACGCCTATCAGCCAGAGGAAAAAACGGTAAAAAAAACCGCTGTTGCATGGTTGGGGTGCCTTCCATGTAGCAGCGGTTCTTGCTGTGGTTATTATTTCATTCGTTTTCTTAATATCCGGCGATAATTTGTTTCTCCCTTTGGTGCGTCCTGTATAATTTCCAACACACCATCTTCAAGCATTTTATCAATGCGATTAGAAATCCATACATCACTAATTCCAAGTTGATATTTTCCTAAAACATTACCTATAACAATAGCCATTTTGAATTGCTCTGGCTGTTCCGCAATTTCACGAAGAATGAAACTATCATATATATCTTCTGAAACACTTTGCAATTTACCATTTAGCATTGCACGCAAAGGTGCATTTTCATTTTGAAGTTGATTCCATTTCATAGCACAAGCTGAAAGAAATACAGGCTTAGCTTTTTCTTGTAGAGTTATATATTTTCCCCATTCGCCAGGAGAAACCTCACCCCATGCTATTTTGGATGTCATAGTATTTTCTTTTCCATATTCCCAGGCAGGTAACTTAACCAAATAAATTGTTGTCTGACAGTTTAATGGTCGAAGTTGTTTCATAAGCCAGTACATACCGCAAAGTTCATCCGGATTATAGCTATACCAAATACGAACTTCTTCCCCAGCTACATATCGTTCAATAACCGAAGACAATGTAGTTTTAATTTTCTGTATTTTTTCTTCAACCTGATAGTCTAAATCCTCTACAAACCAGACAGACAGCATTTTCTTGAGAACATTTTTCCGCTGTTCGCCAATTCCATTATCAGAAATATCTCCCACACTAAGAGCCATATCAAAACAATAAACATCACTGCTCTTGCCTCCCAATGGAATAGCATTCTCCCAAGCAATATGTTCTTGTTCCTGTGCTTGAATTTGTGCTTCTTTCATTTCATCTGAAGATGGAACACTCCCATCTTCGTGCCTCATAAAGACCGAAACTGCACTTCCTCTATACTTTCCCTTACCGTAAGTTTGGGCAATTTTCAAACTTCCACAGGCACTTTCACCAAATACAATTTCAATCATCTTATATACCTCCGATTTAATTACTCCCGTATGAATAAATTATATCATGCAAAACAATTTCTTCTGCTCGGTTGTGAATGTTATTGCAACGCTGCACCCATTCCATTTGACGGGTACGCTTCAATTCCTCGGTCACGCCCTCGGTGGCTTTCATCTGCTCCATGATGGTGTCTAACCGTTCCTGTGCCTGTTCGTTCAGGTCTGCAAGGTATGTCCATAACTCCCCGGTCAAGGTCAATGTGTTCAATCTGGCTGGGTGGACTTCTCTTAAATATTCCCGGTGCATCCGTCCGTACTTTCCGATGGGGCGGTGTTCTTCCGGCAGCTTCAAGTCTGGGATGTAGTAATCTCCAACAAGGATATAATCAATTCCGTTTTCTGTTATTCTTGGTTTCAATTCGCTCATGTTCCTTACCTCCTGTGGAAGCAGGCTCGTCTGGTACTAACTCAATCACATCGGTAATCTCACAATTCAGCGTTTCGCAGATACGGGCTAATGTATCCATGCTGATGTGCTTTCCCTCTTTGCTCATGTTGGCAATCATATTTGTTGTCATACCAGCGGCAAGCCTTAAATCCTCTTTTCTCATATCACGCTCTAACAGTGTGTGCCAGAGTGGTTTATAGCTGATGTGCATATTATTTTCCTGCCTTTCTATCCATACCACCGGGGCGGTTGCCCCGGCAGGAACTTTTCTCTTATTATAACACCAATCTTGTGAAATCACAATTTATTCTTGTAGCCTGCCGCTGATACCGTCTGGATTGGTTTTTCCTTTCTTTTTGTTCCCTTTAATTAGCCATGAACTGCTTCATGCCCTGGGACTTGGAGCCCGGGTTATCCGAGCCGTAGCCCTCCAGCAGATTGACCACGCCCCACACGCCAAGGCCAGCGCCGAGCGCGATAACGAGGGTCTGTAAAGTGTCGATTGCAGATGAGAAAAATGCCATATAAGCCTCCATTTCTCCGGGATTTTTCCGGTAACAAAAAAGCCGCCCATGCAGGCGGCAGGTTACAAACTTCGGGACACTTTGTCTCGAAGCATTTATGCAAAGGCGTCTGGATCGTCGATGTCATCATAGTTGAGGATGTCCTCGTCCTCTTCCGTGAGTGCATCGTCCGGCACAGTCACCTCATACATCGTACACGCCTCGTTCAGACCGGGCCGCCTGCGGCGGTTAATGAGCCTGTCGAGGTCAAAAGCGTTTTTCTGTTTATCGGCCTCCGCCGTATAGCGGTAGTTCGGATGCCGTTTCAGATCATACTTGGGAGAGAAGAACGGGGGCAGGCCCCGAAGCTGCAAAATACATTTATCTCCCGGCATGGTTGCAAGTTCGGCTGGGGTCATCAGTTCCCGGCCCAGCCGCTGGGTATTTTGACTGTAGCTTTCCGACTGGCCACGGGAGCGGCTGTCAGTCTGCATACTGATTGTGGCTTTTCCCAGCCAGTTCTCGGATATTTCCTTGATGGTGCTGGCTTCGCGGCCACCGAGGAACACCACGCTGTCCATGTTGCCGAGGATTGTCTCGGCGTGTTTATCGTAAATGGCCTTGCACTGTGCCAACTGCTGATATAGCAGGCAAAGACTCACCTCGCGGGAGCGGATAACCGCGACCAGCTTTTCGAGCTGGGGCACCTGTCCCGTGTTGGCTGCCTCATCCCACAACACCCGTACATGGTGCGGCAGGCGGCCACCGTGAACATTGTCCGCCCGTTCACACAGGAGGTTGAACATCTGCGAAAATGCAAGCGCCACTAAAAAGTTGTAGGTCTGCGTGGTATCGGAAATGATGAAGAATACCGCCGTTTTCCGATCTCCGATGCGGTCAAGCTCCAATTCGTCATAGGCCATGACTTCACGAAGCTGCGGGATGTCAAAGGGAGCCAGCCGCGCACCGCAGGAAATTAAAATGCTTTTTGCCGTCTTGCCGCTGGCCAATTTGTACTTTTTATACTGTTTGACCGCGAAGCAATCCGGCTTGCGCTTTTCAAGCCCGGCAAACATATAGTCCACCGCGTTCATAAAGTCCTCGTCATCCTCCTTGACCTCCATGCCGGAAATCATATCCACAAGGGTATTCATGTTCCGATCCTCGGCAGGCCCCTCGAAAATGATGTAGGCGATCAGAGCACAGTACAAAAGCGTTTCCGATTTCGTCCAGAATGGATCGCCTTCCTTGCCTTCGCCCTTGGTGTTGGAAATCAGGGCATCCACGAATTTCAGAATATCGGCCTCGTTGCGGATATACGCCAGCGGGTTATAGTGCATGGATTTTGAAAAATCTATGCTGTTGAATACCTTGATTTTGTACCCGCGTTTTTGCAGGAAAGCTCCGACCTGTCCCAGCACACCGCCTTTGGGATCGACCACCACATAAGAGGAATGAGCCTGTAAAAGCTGGGGCGTGAGCCAAAAGCGGGTTTTGCCGGAGCCGGATGAGCCGATAATACAGCAATTCAGGTTTCTGGCATTTGCGGGGATTTTAGGGCGGGTGTTCATCGTGAGAAACTCCGTCCCGGTCAAAATCACGTTGTTTTCAAACTTCGGATCGACAAACGGTTTGATGTCTTTTTCCGTTCCCCATCGAGCGCTGCCGTATTCTGCATCCCGCCGAAACTTCTTAGCGTTCTTGCTTTTGAAATAGATCAGCAGCCGGAAACCAACTGCGCCTACAATACCGACAAGCCAATCCAGCGGGACAAGGCCGGGGGCAAAGTCCGCAAAGGCCGGGCCAATCGTCTGGCCCAGCCCGATGAGCTTATGTGCAAAATCGTTCCCCGCCGCCAGCCGGTAGGCCGTTCCCAGCTTGAGGAACGCCCACAGGATGAACAGATAGGGAATGTTCGGAATGAGATATTTTCTGATCTTATCTGTCCTCATGGGCCACCTCCTTTGCACGTTCTTTCTGCTTCGGCTTTTCTTTGGAAAGCTGATCTGCCGCCTGTTGCAGTTGTTCCCGGATGGGAACACGGTTCGATTTTGCTTTGCTTAACACTTTCCGGGAATACTCAGAAAAGCAGGCGGTCATTGCGTCTGCCTGTCCAGCCTTGAAAAACAGCAGGTATTTGTCCGGCCCGGTTTTATAGAACGCATAGTCTACATTCCATTTCCGGGCCACGCGGTCAAAGGACTTGGCATCCCCGGATAGCTCAATGCTGTTGGTGGCTGTACCGTGGGCCATGAGCTTTCGCACACTTTGTTTTCCATGCGGTACTTGCCGCCCACGGTATGCCTTGCGGATCTTCCGGCCCACCATGCCCAGCACATACGCCAGTCCCCGCGCCGTCAGCTTGGTTGTTTTTACGGATATGGCTATCGTGCGCCGGGAAATATCTTCATCAATCAGTTACACCGCCTCCTTCCTTGGGACAATTTGTCTCGAAGTGCCATCACCGATCCCCACGGTCTTTTTTCTGCATTTGACGGTAGCCCTCCAAAGAAGAACCGTCTATGATTTCCTGATAAGCGGCCATTTGCTCCCGGATAGAGAGTTTCGGGAAAGAGAATACCTTATGCTCCTTGGGAATATCCTGCAAGCCGTGATACACTTCCACGAAATGATCGCTTTCTTTGACAACATAGCCGCCCGGGGCAAAATGGCCGTTTTCGTGGATGCAGGCATCCCGGCCATACGCCTCATAATCGAAATACGGTTTTACCTGATCCGGCACATCCAACATTTCCAGATCGTCCACATAAATACGCCCCAGCGTTTCCTCATCGGATACGCCGGGGTAAAAGCCGTAACAGTCCAGATTTTGTGTCAGATTGATGATGTCCCGTACCGAAGAACAGTGATCGCCGCTGTCGAGGACGGCCTCCAGTGTTTCCAGCTCCGATGAGGTAAGCTCGGAAAGCAGGCAGGCCAGATGATTAAGCTCGTCCAGATTTTCATACTCGCTCAGATGGTCATAGAGCCCCAGCACATCCCCATCGAAAGAGGTAATAAAAATTTCCTGATAGCGGACGCCATCCACGCCGATCCGTTTCAAGAGAGTCTCCACCTCCTGGGCGGTTGTGGGAAATTTCAGTGTTTCACCCACAAGCTGGCCCTCGCTGTACTTCCCCGCGTTGGTAACGTAGGCTTCAAACAGGGTTGCCATTAGCGGCGGCCCTGTCCCTTGACGGTCAGGATGCCCTCAAGGGTTGTTGCCGTAATTCCCAGCCGCTGGGCCACGGCAATATCATTTTTCATGGCTTCGGTCATACTGTGCCCGCAGACAACCAGCACATGAGAACGGCGGAGCAGGTCACGGCTCATGTCGATGCCGCTTTTATGCTCCTCGGGAACAGCATCATTGAGAAACAGGGGCAAGTACAGGGGCGGGCAAATAGGAGAAAAGCCTGCCTCATACACGGTGCGGCAATACTGCGCCGCCAGTTCTGCGTTTTCGCTATCGCCGCCGAGCCATGCAGCGGTGATATAAGCAAGGGGTCGTTTCATCGTTCATACCTCCGATATTTTAATAAGAAAGTTCAACCCAAACCCCACGCCCTTTCCCAGTCTTGGGAAAGGGGGCGGCTCTGGAGGATATACCCCCGCCGCTTGCCGGGGAAATAGCACAGCCGGGGCAGACCGTCAAGGGCGAGCCGCCGAAAACGGCGGTGCGCTGCACCCTTGACGGCCCACTCCCGGCTGTACTAAAAAACAGGCGGCGACGGGGGATATATACCACCAGAGCCTCTGCGCGAGGGCGGGGCCCTCGGGACAAAGTGTCTCGAAGTTGTTACTTGTCAAGTTCCTGCTTTTTCGGGGCTTTTGCCAGCTCCGGCGGCTGTTTTTCTTTCCAGTCATCCAGCAGGGACATAATCTGTTCTTTCATTTTGGCGGGAGTGACCTCCTTGCCAAAATACTTTTCCAGTTCCGCAGTAGAAATAATCACGCCTCGATCCTCCTTTTTCTGTTCTGATAAGATACCGTCAATGACATCGCCGTTGAGCTTGCCTTCCTTATCCAGCTCCCGGAGCCGTTTAGCCTGGGCCAGCGAGGGCGAAGCCTGCTCCCCGTCAATGGAAACAGCGATAAGCCTCTGATTTTTCGGTTTGATGTAGGACAGCTCCACGGCAGGCATGAAGCCCATCTTTTTATCGTCTACCTTATCCAGAAGCTCCGGCACAAGGGAGTTGAGCCGCAAGTAGCGCATGACCTTTTTATAGTTCATATCATGCGCCTCGCCCACAATCTCAACCGAGCGTTTCCCAACATCGCCTTCTGCAACGCCTTTCAGCCGCCCGCCCTGATGCTTGATGTCCTCAACCTCGAGTTCCAGCAGCGCGGCCAATTCGCTGGGGAGCATCCCGTCACGCTGCTTGTTGCTGTCCTTCATGGCCTGTACCGCTTCGTGGTCGGTCATTTCACGGACGATAAAGGGCATTTCCTCCAGCCCCGCCAGTTCACTGCCGTGGGTACGGCGATGGCCCGCTACAATTTCATAGCCGTTTCCATCTTTCTCCGGGCGGGCAAGACCGGGAACCATTACACCGTTTACGCGGATAGAAGCAACGATTTCCTGCATTTTCGCATCGTCCCTTACCTTAAAGGGGTGCGGACGGAATGTGTGAAATGGATGAACCTCGGAAAGTTTCAGATAAACCAGCTTGCCTTCCTCAACCGGGCGGGGCGGTGTGGTCGGCTCGGGAGCCGTCTGTTCCGCAGTAGCAGTTTCCTTCGGTGCCGTATCCTGTGCGGGCTTAATGGGCTCCTTGGCATCCGGGGCCTTTCCGTCACTTCGGGACACTTTGTCTCGTTTGGACGGCTTGGGCTTGTCAGGGGCCGTCTTATCCGCCTTGGGTGGGCGGCCCTTGCGGGCCTCAGCCGATTTCTCCGATTTTTGATTTTCAGTCGCGGCCTTTTCTGCTTTCGGCGGACGGCCACGGCGCGGCTTTTTCGGTTCCTCCGTATTGGCGGGCTGCGGTGTTTCTCCGGGGGCTGCCGCCTCCGGCGCTTCGGGGTTTTCCGCCTTTTCGACTTCGGCGCGGGCGTTCTGTCTCTTTTCTGCCATAAGCTCATTGATTTTGTCAAAGGACACAACCACATCGCCGGGCTCAGGTATGGCAGGCTCGGTCTGTTCCTGCTGGGGTTCAGATGCTGCGGCCTGTTCGGGTGTGGCGATAGGCTCGGCGGCCTCCGGGGAAATATTCTCCGCAGGGCCAGTATTCAGTTTTTCATCGGCCATTTACGATCCTCCTTTTCGTTAAAGTTGCACAAATTAGAGCGCTAAAATTTTGTAGTTATTTTTGTGCCTCCTTTCCGTCTATCCACGCAAAAAAGCCGCCCGTTTCTCATGCCGGACGGCTTTTTGCGTAATGTGATAGATCAAATATTATTTTTTCTGGTTTGCAGGCTCCGAAAAGCCTTGTATTTACAGTGTTCCTAATAGGAAGTAATCATATGGTAATTGAATCACAAACGTGCTTCCTTTTTTCTTTTTACCGGAGGTTACCGTAATCGTACCTGCGTGTTTTTCGATAATTTCTCTCGATAGAAAAAGTCCGATTCCTGTACCACTCTTTTCCATGACCTTCCTGGAACTTCCTCTGTAAAATCGTTGAAAAATTTTGTGATACTCATTCTGCGGAATACCAATTCCCTGATCCTCAATTTCCATTCTTACAAGATCGTTTCTTTTTTGTAACCGGATAAATATTTTTGAACCATCCGGGCTGTACTTGATTGCATTATCCAGAACGTTGATCACAGCTTCACCAAGCCATCTTTTATCCTGCATAACCATGCATGTTTCCAGCTCTTTTGCATAGTCAAAAACGAATTCAATTTCTTTCTCATCCGCTTTTGGATAAGTACAGTTCACAGCAGATATGACAGTATCCATAAGCGGAAGTTTTTTCTTATTAATCTGAATCAGTCCAGTTTCCATCTTGGATATTTCAAGAAGCGACTGCAATAATGTCTCCAGTCCATCCAGAGCACTCCGACAACGGATACGAAACTCCTCCTGTTCTGTGGCACTTAAGTCATTCTGCATCAGCACACTAAAACATGTATCCAAAGCTGCAACCGGTGTTTTTAACTGGTGAGAAATATCAGAAACCATTTCTTTCGTGTTCTCCTTTTCTGCCCTTGATTCTTCCTTTATCAACTGAATATGATGTCCGATTGCTTCAAGCTGGTCATTCAATTTTTCCAGTTCTGCATGATTTTCCGTTTTCAGTAAATCATCAAATTTATTTTCACGGAATCTGATCAGAATTTCTTCCAACTGGTCTAAAATTTTCTGATGACACGCATCTTCTTTTTTCTTCCAATAAAGTAAAAAAGTCAAAAGAAGCACGCATATCACAGTGCTTACAGCACCGGTCACCATAACCTGATGCCGGAATTGCGAATAAAATGCATTCCCTTTATTCCCCCAGTATCCATATTGCTCCAATAATCGCCTTCCCTGTTCGTTAGTTTCAATATCCTTATCCTTAAGCAATTCCGAAACAGCATCCAGCCCGGAAAATTCTTCCTTTGCAGCAATCTCTGTCATAAGATTCATTTTATATTTATAATCTTCATAAAACACATACGTGGTAAAGCAATTTAATATTGCAAACAATACTATGACAGGTAATACCAAGGAGAGCGCTACTGTAATCTTCTTGCGATATCTCTTTGTCACTGCCTTACCTCCTGATTCCATATATACCCAAGACCTCTGATATTCTTTATATAGACCGGTGCAGCCGGATTGTCTTCGATTTTCTCACGGAGTCTTCTGATATTGACAGCGATTGTATTTTCATCCACAAAATCCCCTTCCAGATCAAACACATTTTCCAATATTTGTGTTTTTGAAAGAATCTGTTTCGGATTCTGAAGAAAAAAAGTCAGCATTTTCAACTCCGTTTTTGTCAGACTGGTTTCACGACTCTTTATCAGGACTTTCATTTCTCCTGCGATAAATACGATATCTCCCGAAATCATCTTTCCGGCTTCCGTTTTCTCCTGTCTGCGGCGGAAATGTGCTTCTATTTTCAAAAGAAGTACCGAAAGACTAAACGGCTTTGTAATATAATCATCTGCCCCTGCTTCATATCCCATGACCTGATCCATCTCCTGATCTAGTGCTGTAAGACAAATAATGTATGTATTATAATTGCATCTCATCCACCTTACAAATTCCAGTCCATTCCCATCCGGAAGATTCACATCACAAATGGTAACATCCACATTATTATCACTTGCAATTCTTTTCGCTTTTTTCACTGATTCTGCTGAAAAAACCTCATATCCGGATTTTTGCAATGAAAATGTAATTCCACGATTTAAATTTTCATCATCTTCAACCACGAGTATACCTGGCATAGCATATGCACCTCTCTTTATTAACTATTTTTCCTCTTCGTTACATATTTGTTCTGCCTCAATATCCTCGGTAGTGACTTTCCCTGTAATATCCCTATAGGCTTCTTTTATTCCATTTTTGACCGCCCATTTAATTATAAAATATAATGCAAGTAATACGATTAGTGCTGTGCCAAAACTAATTCCTAATTCTTCAAACATTTCATTACCTCTGTCAATCTCGATTGAGATTTCACCTGTTTTAAGAGATTTAATAACTATTATATTTTGTTATTAAATTCTCCTCAAACCATTGAAAACACTGGGTTTATCGCAGGTGAGCTTTCCCTTATTGTTTCCCTTGTGTTATATCGTCCCACCAGCGTTTATGGACTCTGATAAGGGCAAATACAAGGGTGCAGGGCATGCCCAAGTAGTAACAGTACAATGAGGTTTATCGGAATGACAGATTTTATCCATTTTCCAAAATAGATTACGATAGCTGTACTCATTATATTTTCGGAAATCGGAAAATAAAACTCGTTCCGATACCTTCGATACTTTCGACGTGAATGGTTCCATTGTGGAGGTTTACAATCCAGCGCACCATAGAAAGGCCGAGACCGGTACCGCCATTTTCTCTGGAACGGCTTTTGTCTATGCGATAGAAACGCTCCCAGATTTTGTCCAGGTGTTCCTCACTTATTCCAATACCATCATCTTTCACTTCACCGACAATCTGGTCATTTTCGCCCTTCAGGATAACATGAATATGTCCATTTGTTTTTCCGTAATTGATGGCATTGGTTATTAAATTCATCATCATACGCAAAATCAATGTCTGGTCGCCATTCATAAATAAGTCGTCCTGCTTTTGCAGGGTGATCTCAATATTTTTTTCCTGTGCTTTTGTCTGCAGTTCTTCTATTACAAGTTCGCTTAATAATCCAAAATCCAGTTTTTCCATCAGATGCTGCTCATCCTGTTCGTTTCTGGCGATCATTAACATTTCTCTTGTCAGCTTTGACATTCGTTTTGCCTGCCTTAAGATGACTGCAATCTCTTCCTTATCTTCCGCAGATAAGTTTTCATTTTCCAATAAGTACTCACACTGGGAAATGATAACAGCAACGGGAGTCCGCAATTCATGGGATACGTCTGATGTGAATTGACGTTCCTTCTCAAACGAAAATTCCAAGCGCTCGAACATTTCGTTAAATTTCTTCGACAATTCGTATAATTCATCTTTTGCTTTTGGCAGAGACAATCGTTTGGAAAGATCTTTTCCATTGCTGATGTTTTCAACTTCATCGCAGATACGATCCACCTGTCTCAATGCCTGCTTGATCATAAAATATCCGATGGCCCCGATCAGAATAATGAGTAATGGGAATACAATCAACAGCATTTTCTCGGATGTCTGTATGAAAAGTTCTATAGAATGTACAGAGGTAATTCCTCGTACCCACATTTCGTCATCATCACCGTAAGTGTAAACGCTGTCATATATCATCCATTTTCGATTTGATTCGCTTATCGTTCGCGGTGTATTCGACATGAGGATAGTTTCTTCTGGAAATTGGGCTGGAATCGTTCCATAAAGTAATCGTCCGTTTTTGTCATAAATACAAAACATAATACCGTTATCGTAAAATTCGGTATCGCCGTCAAGATAAAAGGAATCATCCTGAAAATTAATATTTGAAGAGAATCCGGTCACTGCGGCACTGATTGCTTCTTCTGTCGCAGAAATTCCAATCCTATCCACAAAAAGAAGGAAGAGAACTAGAATAGTCCCAAGAACTACGGCGATGATTCCGGTGTACCATAGCGTAATTTTTTTCTTGATCGTCATCTGTTTCATTCGTTTTCCCTCATTACATATCCAACACCGCGAACAGTGTGGATGAGTTTTTGTTCATATTGTGCATCGATTTTTTTTCGCAAATAGCGAATGTATACGTCGATCACATTGGAACCGCCTTCAAAATCAAAGTCCCACGCATTCTGTTCAATCTGCTGTCTTGTCATTACGATATTTTTGTTGCGCATAAGACATTCCAGAACCATAAATTCTTTTGCAGAAAGATCAATTTCATTTCCGGCTCTTGTAACCTTTCTTGTGTCACGATCCAGAATAAGATCTGCTATTTTTAGTTGATTGGATGTAAATTGTGGCTTTCTACGCATCATGACACGGATTCTTGCAAGCAGTTCTTCAAATGCAAATGGTTTGATCAGGTAATCATCGGCACCAAGATCCAGTCCTTTGACACGGTCTTCAATGCTGTCTTTTGCTGTCAGTAACAGAACCGGTGTATCATCTTCTCGTTGCCTTAATTCTCTTAAGATTTCATATCCGTCCTTTCCCGGCAACATGATGTCAAGAATAATACCATCGTAGGAAGTCATATCGATATAATCCATCGCTTCCAGACCATCCCCACAGGCATCTACACTGTAATGTTCCTTGACAAGCCTTTTTTTGACAATGTTTCTTAAATCATTCTCGTCTTCTACAATCAGTAATCTCATAATGTAATTATTATAATACCAATCATTTTCGTGTGCTAGAGTCCTTTTTTCATTTTTTGAAATTACTATTTGTTTTAATCTTTTTTTAATCTTCCCCCTATATGATACATATAACAGCAAAAACAAAACATCCAAGAGACGGAAGGAGAACACGTTATGAAAAAAATATTAGTAGTTTTATTATCTCTCACATTAATATTTGCTTTTACAGGATGCACTTCATCCAATAATAGAGCAGCAGAAGATATAGAAATTAAGACACAGGAAGTTGTAACATCAAATACAGATGACAATGATGATAATATCAGCAACACAGAAAACGCAGTAGAGAATGCGAACGAAATGGATTATGATTTCTCTTCTTATGAAAACGATATCCGTAATATAACAAAAAGTGTAAACAATGCAAAAACATCTACAAATGCATCTGAGAATCACGAACAATTCTACGCTTTGAAAAAACAGGTAGACGCAGTTGATGACGAACTGGATAAACTTGATGATGAATTTGAGTATGCTTACCAGATGAAAGAGATTAGCTTCGAGATATACAAAGCGAGAGAACGCGCGATTGAAAAACTGGAAGATGAACTGGAATTAGCAGAAGAAGCGCTGGAAAACAAATACGGCATTGATGATTAATTCCATCCGGGCTACAAGAATGTGGCAGAACTTTCTTAATTTCTAAAATCGGGTAGGAGGTAGATAATTATTTTATCTACCGACCTCCCACACCACCTGGCATACGGTTCCGTACCAAGGCGGTTCTTTAGTTTTCACAAACTGTTAGATAGTAGTCAAGCATGGATATATATCCCAGCTTGGCTATTATTTTATTGATGATTACCGAATTTAGCACCTGTGCCATTCTCCATATAATATTAAATTTTGTGTCTATGTTTTATGAAAGAAACATCGCTTGACAAGGGCACACAGAGAAAAACAACTGAAAATGAGCTGCCAAGCCTTACACAATGCACCGCCTAATAGGACATAGGCGGTGTTTTTGTATGCAGACAGCGTTTTCTCTGTGTGCCGATATGGGCCAGCCGTGCGGCGTGGCCTAAATTCTTGTTGAGGAGGTTATTCGTGTCATGGCAGAAGAAAACAAGCATCCCCCTACCACGGAGGAACAGGCCCCGCCTGAAATGTCGGGAAAGGCCCCGGAAATGGAGCAGGTCGAGATCCCTGATGTGGGCGGCGGCCCCGCTCCGTCCGCAAAGGTGATTGACCTTTCCGCTGTGCGTCCCGCGCCGGAAAGGGACGCTCCGCCGGACACCCCAAAGGAGCCGGAGGCCCCGCCCGTTTCCGTCACCGAGTACAGCAAGCAGGAATGGGAAAAGCCCATGCCGGAGCCGGAGAAGCCCAAGCCCAAACGGGGCCGCACTGCAAAAGTCGAAAAAGCTGCGCCCACAGAGCCGGGGGCCAAGAAAGAGGAAAAGGCGGAGAAGCCACGCCGAGGCCGTCCGCCCAAGGCGGAAAAAACGGCCCCGGAGCAGGGTAAGCCGCCCAAGGCTGGCAAGACCCATGCGGCCCCCGAAGAAAAGGCAGCGCCCCCGGCCCCGGAAGTGCCGCCTACGCCTCGTGACGCTACCAGAGACGAAAAAGAGGAAATCGTCTATCTTGACCTTTCCGACCTGCATCCGTTCAAGGATCATCCTTTCGGTGTCCGTGACGATGCGGAAATGAAATCTCTGGTGGAGAGCGTCCGCAACGGCGGTGTCAACCAGCCCGCGCTGGTGCGTCCCCGTGAGGGCGGCGGCTATGAGATCATCGCGGGCCACCGCCGCCAGATGGCCAGCCAGCTTGCCGGGTATCGCAATATGCCCTGTATCGTCCGCAATATGACAGATGATGAGGCCATTCTCGCTATGACGGATGACAACCTCCGTCAGCGTGAAACGATTTTGCCCAGCGAAAAGGCCATGTCCCTGAAAATGCAGTATGAGGCCATCAAGCATCAGGGGGCGCGTGGCGACAGCACCGAGGCCGGAAAGCTCTCGCTTGAAAGCGTGGGCCAGCGCAACGGCATGAGCGTGAAAACCGTACAGCGATATATCTGGCTCAATGATCTTGTGCCGGAATTGAAGCAGACGATGGATGACGGAAAGCTGTCTTTTACCCCGGCTGTGGAAATTTCCCGTGTGCGGCCCAAGCACCAGAAGTATATCGCCGTGTCCATTGAGGGCCAGCAGGCTTCGCCCTCCAAGGGTCAGGCAAAACGGCTCCGCGAGCTGGACAAGGAAAACAAGCTCTCCCCGGATGTGATCGACGGTATTTTGTGTGAAGAAAAGAAAAAGGAGGATCGTGACGTGATCATTACTGGCGCTGAACTGGAAAAGTTTTTTGGCAAGGAGGCCACACCCCGGCAGATGAAAGACCAGATCATGACGCTGCTGGAGGACTGGAAAGAGCGGCAGCCGCCCGAGCTTGCCAAGCCCGATAAAAAAATGGATATGGAAAAGTAACGACCTCTGGCCACCATGACCAGAGGCTTTTTGCTGCCCCGATAGGACAGGCTCTTTGGGTTATATCCCCCGTCGCCGCCCGTAATCGAGCACAGGCGGGAGTGGGCTGTCAAGGGGGCTTCGCCCCGCCGTGTGCGGCGGCTTTGCCCTTGACCGCCTGCCCCGGCTGTGCTTTTTCTCCGGCAAGCGGCGGGGGTATATTCTCCAGAGCCGCCCCCTTTTCCAAGATTGGAAAAGGGCGGGGGGAAAAGGTTGACCCACCACATTATATAAAAACGGAGGTTTTCACAATGAAACGACCCCTTGCGTATATCACCGCCGCGTGGAGCGGCGATCCCTGTGAGGCGACAGAGCAGGCCGCCAAGTATTGCCGCGCTGTCTATGAGGCGGGCTTTTCGCCCATCTGCCCCACGCTCTATCAGCCCCTTTTCCTGAACGACGCCGTTCCCGAGGAGCACAAGAGCGGCATCGACATGGGCCGTGACCTGCTCCGCCGCTCTCATGTGCTGGTGGTGTGCGGCAGTATCTCCACGGAAAGCATGAAAAACGATGTGGCTGTGGCCCAGCGGCTGGGGATCACGGCAACCACGCTGGACGGCATCCTGACCGTAAAGCGTCAGGGCCGCCGCTGATATGTCATCCCTGTTTGAAGCCTACATAACCAACCTCGGCAAATACAACGAGGGGCGGCTTGTAGGCGAAACGCTGAAATTCCCGGCCACCACGGAGGAGGTGCAGGCCCTTTTGAAGCGCATCGGCGTGGATGGGGTACGGTATGAGGAAATCTTTATTACCTCATTCGACGGTGATGTGCTGGGCCTGTATGACCATTTGGGCGAGTATGAAAGCATTGACGAGCTGAACCATCTGGCCCATGTGCTGTCTGACCTCGACCAGAGCGACATTGAAAAGTTTGAGGCCGTCATTGACAGCGGCGAATACACGGGCAGCGTCCATGACCTGATCAACCTCGCGCAAAATCTGGATTGCTATGACTTCTACCCCGGTATCGACAGTGAGGAGGCGCTGGGCCGGGCCTATATCGAGGAAATGGAAATGCTGGATGTGCCGGATAATGTGCTGCCCTACTTCGACTTTGAAGCCTACGGGCGGGACGCACGGATCAACGACGGCGGCCATTTTGCCCCCGGCGGCTATGTGTTCAATAACGGCGGCAGCTTTGTGGAGCGGTATCACGGGATGGAGGATATTCCCCCGGAGCACCGTATCTTCGCCTATCCCAAGCTGAATATCCGGGAGCAGATGGCGGCGTATCAGGAGGTCATAGACCGTTCGGCGCTGAACGAGGAAAAGCTGCGGCTCCCCGCCAGCCGTGAGGACAGATAGGCCGCTTCTGGTCACGGTGGCCAGAGGGCAAAGGAGGTGTAAGCTATCGTCGGAGATGAAGTGTCCCGGCAGACCATCGCCATCAGCGTCAAGGCGTCCAAGCTGACCGCCCGTGCGCTGGCCTATGTGGTGGCAGCCGTGGGCTGGAAGATCGCCAAGGAGCACCGCAAGGCGCAGACACCCCACGGCAAACAGAGTGTGCGAAAGCTCATGGGCCACGGTGGGGACACCAACGCCATTGAAGTGGACACGCCTAAGCTGTTTGACAAGGTGGCCCGGAAATGGGGCGTGGACTATGCCATCCGCCGTGTGGGGGATGAAAAATATCTGCTTCTGTTCAAGGCACGGCAGGCCGACGCCATCACAGGCTGCTTTGCCGAGTATTCCCGTTTGGAGCTGAAACGGGCCAAGTCCCGGCAGACACCGATCCGGGAGCAACTCCGGCAGGCGGAGGAACAGGTGAAAAAGCAGCCCCAGCGGGAGCTGACAAAGGAGGCGGCGCATGGTGACAGATAAAATCAGGAAGTATGTTCTTCCGAATATCCCGTACCTGTTCATCGGCTGGTTTTGCCTGAAAATCGGCACGGCGTACCGTCTGGCCGCTGGTGCGGGCTTCGGGGAAAAGCTGCTGGGGCTGGGCCAGACCATCGGCGCGGCCTTTGCCGATTTCGCCCCCGGTCTTGTCCCCTTTGACTGGCTGGTGGGCGTTGTGGGTGCGCTGGCGTTCCGGCTGCTGATCTACTGCAAGGCGAAAAAAGCAAAGAAATTTCGCCGCGATGCCGAGTACGGCACAGCCCGCTGGGGAACAGAAAAGGACATTAAGCCTTTTGTCGATCCCAAGTTTGAAAACAATATGCTGCTGACTGCAACGGAACGGCTCACCATGAATACCCGCCCCAAAAATCCCTCCAATGCCCGCAACCTCAATTTTTGCGGCATCGGCTCATCCGGCTCGGGCAAGACCCGCTTTTGGCTCACGCCGCAGTTGCTTCAAGCCCATTCTTCCTATGTGGTGGTAGACCCCAAGGGCGGTGTGCTGGGACAGGTCGGAGCCTTTCTCCAGCGCCGGGGTTATCAGATCAAAGTGTTCAACAGCATCGACTTTTCCAAGTCCATGCACTATAACCCTTTGTCGTATATCCGCAACGAGGCCGACATCCTGAAATTCGTGAACGCCCTGATCACCAACACCAAGGGCGAGGGCAAGGAGGGCGATCCGTTCTGGACGAAGGCGGAAACGCTTTTGTACTGCGCCCTGATTGCCTACATCATTTTCGAGGGGCCTGCCGAGGATCGGAATATGAATACGCTGGTGGACATGATCTCCGGCATGGAGGTCAAGGAGGATGACGAAAACTATAAAAACGCCGTGGATTATATGTTTGACGGCCTCGCCAAACGCAAGCCGGATTGCTTCGCCGTGAAGCAATACCGCAAATTCAAGCTAAGCAGCGGCAAGACGGCCAAAAGCATCCTCATTTCCTGCGGCGCACGTCTGGCCCCCTTTGACATTCCCCAGCTTCGGGAGATCATGTCCTATGACGAGCTGGAGCTTGACCGCATGGGAGATCGCCGGACGGCTACTTTTTTCTGCATCAGCGACACGGACAGCACCTACAATTTCCTTGTGGCGCTGGCCTTTTCGCAGATGTTCAATCTACTGTGTGAACGGGCGGACAATGTTCACGGCGGCAGGCTGCCCCATCATGTGCGGGTACTGTGGGACGAGGCGGCCAATACGGGACAGGTGCCCCAGCTTGAAAAGCTGGTGGCCGTCATCCGCTCCCGTGAGATCAGCCTGTGCCTGCTGTATCAGCAGCTTGCCCAGTGCAAGGCCATCTACGACAAGAACGCGGAAACCATTCTCGGCAACATGGATAGCGTGCTGTTCCTCGGTGGCCGTGAAGCCAGCACCATCAAGGAAATTTCAGAAAACTGGCTGGGCAAGGCCACCATCTCCATGCAGACCGAGGGACGCTCACGGGGCCAGTCCGAAAGCTACAGCCAGAACACGCAGCGGCTGGGCCGGGAGCTAATGACACCCAGCGAGCTTGCCACCATGCCCGGAGATCGGTGCATTTTGCAGCTCCGAGGGCTGCCGCCGTTCTACTCCAAGAAGTACGATTTGAAGCAGCATCCAAACTACAAATACACCGCCGAGGCTGACGAGGTGAAGAACGCTTTTGACCTCAACAGCCTTGTGACGCGGCGGATGGACAAGCTCAACCCCAACGAAACCTATACCGTTTACAAGGTGGACGTGCCGGACGAGGCGCTCACAGGCGAGGACGAGGACATCCTCAACTATGACGATCTCGACGACCCGGACGCCTTTGTATAACCTCTGGTCACGGTGTCCAGAGGATCAGCTGCCGCCAGAAATGGCGGCTTTTTTCATAGCCGGGGCCTTGACCCCGGAGAAATGGAGGATTTATGCAGTTTTTTGCTTCTGCTGTTACTACCCTGCAAACTCTCGTCGTGGCGCTTGGCGCTGGCCTTGCCGTGTGGGGTGTGGTCAATCTGCTGGAGGGCTACGGCTCGGATAACGCAGCGGCCAAAAGCCAGGGCATCAAGCAGCTCATGGCGGGCGGCGGCATCATCGTGCTGGGTACGACCCTGATCCCTCTGCTGTCTACCCTGTTTTAAGTGTAGCTGCCGATGGGTATTCTCACCGAATGGATCACGGAATGGCTCAAAGGGCTTTTGATCGAGGGCATCATGGGAAACCTCGAGGGGCTGTTTGACACGGTGAATACCCGCGTCGGGGAAATATCCGTACAGGTGGGGACTACCCCGGCGGCATGGAACGCCGGGGTGTTCTCCCTGATACGGCAGCTTTCCGAAACGGTGATATTGCCGATTGCCGGATTGATCCTGACCTTCGTTGCCACCTATGAGCTGATCCAGATGATACTGGAAAAGAACAATATGCACGAGTTCGATGTAGCGAATATCTACAAATGGGTATTCAAAACCACTTGTGCCATCCTGATCCTGTCCAACACGTTCAATATTGTCATGGCAGTCTTTGACGTGTCCCAAAGCGTGATCGCAAGCGCGGCGGGCATCGTCACAGGCGCAACCAACATCACGCCGGATATGCTGACCGATCTGGAAATGACCCTTGAAACGATGGAGCTTGGCTCTCTGCTGGGCCTGTTCCTGCAATCGTTCCTCATTAAGTTTACCATGCTGGCGCTGAACATTTTTATTTTCGTGATCGTATATGGCCGCATGATCGAGATATATCTGCTGACCAGTTTAGCCCCCATCCCCGTGGCGACGCTCTCCAACCGAGAGCTTGGCGCGATGGGCCAGAATTATCTGCGCTCCCTGTTTGCCGTGGGCTTTCAGGGGATGCTGATTCTCGTCTGCGTTGCCATCTATGCGGTGCTCATTCAGGGTATCGCCACAGGCGGAGATCCTATCGGCGCGATTTGGGGCTGTATCGGCTATACGGTGCTTCTGTGCTTCATGCTGATGAAAACCGGGACGATCTCCAAAAGCATCTTCAGCGCCCATTGAGAAAGGAAAGGTGATCTTATCGCTGATACCGCCGCTTCTGGTCACGGTGGCCAGAGGCCGATCCCGGAGGGCCTGCACCTCTCTGACGGCATTGAGGGCCTGCGTTCCCTGCCGAAGCATAGCGTGGATATGTTGCTGACCGATCCGCCCTATGGCACGACCCGGAACTTTTGGGATGTGCCGCTGCCGCTCCCGGAGCTGTGGGAGGCGGTGAAATGGGCTGTCAAGCCGGAGGGCGCGGTGCTGTTTTTCGCACAATGCCCCTATGACAAGGTGCTGGGCGCGTCCAACCTCGCCATGCTCCGCTATGAGTGGGTATGGTACAAAAGCCGCTGCACGGGTTTTCTCAATGCCCGCCGCGCTCCGCTGAAAAAGACGGAGAACATTCTGGTGTTCTACCAGAAGTCCCCGGCCTATTTCCCGCAGTTTGAACAGGGCAAGCCGTACAAGAAAATCCACCGTTGCAGCGGGAACAGCCCCAACTACGGAAAGTTTGAACGCACCAGCGGCGAGTCCGATGGGCGGCGCTTTCCGGGGAACGTGCTGGCGTTCCCCACGGTGACAACCACCGCGCATCCCACGCAGAAGCCCGTGGCCCTGTGCGAGTACCTGATCCGCACCTACACACGCCCCGGCGAGGTGGTGGCGGACGTCTGCGCTGGCTCCGGCACAACTGCCGTAGCCGCGCTGAACACAGGCCGCCGCTTCGTCTGCTTTGAAACCGCCCCGGCCTTTTACGGCCCCGCCACGGAGCGCATCCGGCGGGCTCAGGAGGCTGTGGCATCTGGCGGGAAAGGAGAATGATGACAGGAACCTACGAAATTATTTACGCCGATCCCCCGTGGCGCTACTCCGCAAAGAAAGTGCAGGGGGCGGCAGAAAACCATTACCCCACCATGAGCATTGATGAATTGTGCGCGCTGCCTGTGGCCGAGCTTGCGGCCAAGGACAGCGCCCTTTTCATGTGGGCCACGTTCCCACAGCTCCCGGAGGCCCTGCGGCTCATCCGTGCGTGGGGCTTCACCTATAAAAGCGTCGCTTTTGTCTGGCTCAAAAAGAACAAAAAGGCGGATAGCTGGTTTTATGGGCTGGGCTTCTGGACGAGGGCCAACGCCGAGGTCTGCCTGCTGGCGACCAAGGGACACCCCAAGCGGCAGGCCGCCGATATTCACCAATTTATCATTTCCCCCATCGAGGCCCACAGCAAAAAGCCGGACGAAACGCGGGACAAGATTGTTGCCCTCATGGGCGACAGGCCCCGCGTGGAGCTGTTCGCACGGCAGACCACTCCCGGCTGGGACGTGTGGGGCAACGAGGTGGAGCCGACAGCGGGCCTCTGGTCACGGTGGCCAGAAGATAGCGGAAAGGAGGATGTTTCTTGCCCTATGTGAATGTTCCCAACGATCTTTCCAAGATCAAGACGAAAATTGCCTTTAACCTTACCCGCCGCCAGCTTATTTGCTTCGGCGGCGCGGCTGCCGTGGGTATCCCCGTGTATCTGCTGACCCGTCACGCGCTGGGCGGCACCGGGGCGATGTTCCTGATGATCGCGATCATGCTCCCGGCCTTTTTCATGGCGATGTATGAGCGTGATGGCCTGCCCTTTGAAAAGGTGGCCCGGAATATCATCCGGGCCAAGTTCCTGCGGCCCGGTGTGAGGCCCTATCAGACGCAGAATATCTACGCCCCGTTTGCGGGAAAGGAGGTCACACTTGAGCAAAAGCCCCAAGAAGTCAAAAAGCCTGACGCGGGCCTGTAATCGTCCGGCGACCATATCGGCCCAGCAGACCATTCCCTATGTGCGGATGCTGCCAGACGGCATTTGTCAGCTCCCCGGCGGTGTCTACACAAAAACGCTGGAATATGAGGACATCAACTATTCCGTTGCGTCCGCCGAGGATCAGACGGCCATTTTCGGAGGCTGGAGTTCGTGGCTGAATTATTTTGACAGTTCGCTGCCGTTCCAGCTTTCCTTTGTCAACCGCCGCAGCCGCTCCGGGAGCCGCTACAAGGTGAATATCTCCGAGGCGGATGACCGCTTCAACAGCGTCCGCACGGAATACACGGGGATGCTGAAAAACCAGATCGCCAAAAGCAACAACGGTATCGAACGGGCCAAGTACGTCACCTTTTGCATCCCCGCTGAAAATGTGGCCGCCGCCCGTCCCCGTCTGGAACGTGTGGAGGCGGACGTGATCGGCAACTTTAAGCGGCTGGGGGTACAGAGCCAGCCCCTTGACGGGCGGGAGCGTCTGGCCCTGCTGCACGGCCAGCTTCACCCCGGCAGCCGGGAGCCGTTCCGCTTCAAGTGGGCGGACATCGCCCATACGGGCATGGGAACGAAAGACTTTATCGTGCCGGACAGCTTTGACTTCCGGCAGAGCCGCTCGTTCCGCGTGGGCCAGACATGGGGCGCGGTGTCCTACTTGCAGATTATGGCGTCGGAGCTGTCGGACAAGCTGCTGTTGGAGATTTTGGAGCTGGATGCCGAGCTGACTGTCACCATGCACATTCAGACGGTGGATCAGGTCAAGGCCATTAAAACGGTCAAGGGCAAAATCTCCGACATTGACAAGATGAAAGTGGAGGAGCAGCGCAAGGCTACCCGCGCCGGATATGATCCTGACATTCTCCCGCCCGATCTCGTCACCTTTTCCAAGGATGCCGCCGAGCTGCTGGCCGACCTGCAAAGCCGCAACGAGCGAATGTTTCTTTTGACGTTCCTGATCGTCAACACCGCCCCCACGCGGGAGCGGCTGGAAAACGACATTTTCACCGTGAACGGCATCGCACAGAAATATAACTGCGTCGTCAAGCGGCTGGACTGGCAGCAGGAGCAGGGCTATATGTCCTCGCTGGCCCTCGGCTACAACGGCATTGAAATTCAGCGCGGCATGACCACCAGCTCCACGGCCATCTTCGTTCCCTTTATGACGAGGGAGCTTCGCATGGATGGCCCGTCCCTCTACTACGGCATGAACGCCCTATCCCATAACGTCATCATGGCTGACCGCAAAAAGCTGAAATCCGCCAATGGCTTATACCTCGGCTCCACGGGCAGCGGCAAGAGCTTTGCCGCCAAGCGTGAATTGCTGAACGTCTTTCTTGCCATCCCGCAGGATCGCATCATCGTGGTTGACCCGATGGGCGAATATGCTCCGCTGGTGGAACGGCTGGGCGGTCAGGTCATCGAGATCGCGCCGGACAGCCCCAACCACATTTCCCCGATGGATGTCCAGATGGACATGGGCGGCGGAGACAGC
This sequence comes from Clostridium sp. AM27-28, assembly GCF_003480955.1. Classification (NCBI taxonomy): domain Bacteria; kingdom Bacillati; phylum Bacillota; class Clostridia; order Eubacteriales; family Clostridiaceae; genus Clostridium; species Clostridium sp. AM27-28. The sequence goes on along the minus strand of NZ_QUJT01000007.1, from coordinate 155,170 downwards.
CCCCTGTCCCTGAAAGCGGATTTTCTGCTGTCGCTGTGTGAACTGGTGGTGGGAGGCCGGGACGGTTTGCAGCCTATCGAGAAAACCGTCATTGACCGCTGTGTGCGTCAGGTGTACCGGGAGATGGCGCTGGGGCTGGAAACGGCCAAAACGCCGCTGCTCCAAGATTTGTATGAGGAGCTGCTGCGCCAGCCGGAGCCGGAGGCCAAGCGGATCGCAACGGCGCTGGAACTTTACTGCACAGGCTCCCTCAATCTCTTTAACCATCCCACCAACGTCAACCTCAATTCCCGCGTGGTGTGCTTTGTGCTGAAAGGCATGGGCGAAAACCTCCGCAAGATCGCCATGCACATCACCAACGATTTTGTCACCTCTGCGGTGGGAACCAACTTCAAAAACGGCGTGGCGACGTGGTGCTACTTTGACGAGTTCCATATTCTGCTCCGCGATCCGCTGACCGCCAGTTACTTCGTGACCGTCTGGAAGATGCTCCGCAAACAGGGCTGCGTCCCCTCGGCCCTGACGCAGAATGTGAAAGACCTGCTGGCCAGCCGGGAGATCGAGAACATTCTGGACAACACGGATTTTATGATCCTGCTGTCGCAGGCGCAGAGTGACCGCGCCATTCTTGCCAAGCAGATCGGTATTTCAGAGCACCAGCTATCGTATATCACGCAGTCCAACTCCGGCGAGGGCCTGCTGTTCTATGGCAGCGTCACCATCCCGTTTGTTGACCGCTTCCCCCGTGGCGAGATTTACGACCTGCTGACTACCAAGCCGGAGGACGCTGCCAATGGAAAACAGGCAGAATAAGCCGCCCAAGGGCGGGGCTGCTTCTGGTCACGGTGGCCAGAAGTTCCATACCGACAGCGAACAGGCCAAGCTCCACAAGTCCAAGCTCCGCATGGAGAGCCGGGAGGAACGGCTGAACAAGGCCCGTGAAAGGCTGGCAAAGCAGAAGCCGCCGAAAAAGCCCGGCCCCATCAAGCGGATCGCCCGGATCGCCGGACATGAAACCCATGCTTTTCTGCATGGAAAGGTGTATCAGGAGGAGCGCGACAATGTAGGTGTGGAGGGCGGTCATTTTGTGGAGCGTTCCGGCGAGGCCGCGCTGCACTATGGGCGGTACAAGGTACGCAGGGCCATCCGGGAGCACCCGGCCAAGGCTGCCGCCCGTGCGGAGTCCCGGTACATCAAGGCCACGGCGGACTACCATTCCCGCAAGTTTGCACAGGAGCAGCCGGAGGCGCAGAGCGCCGCCGCCCGGTTATGGCACCGCCACAAGCTGAAACGGGAGTATCAGCGCAAGGCGCGGGAAACCGCCAAGCAGACCGCCAAGGCCGCCGAACAAACCGCGTCAGCCACAGAGCGGTTTGTCCGGGAAGCGGCGGCGTTCGTCAAGCGGCATCCCGTGGGGACGCTGCTTGCGCTGGGCTGCCTGCTGGTGGTGCTGACCCTGCAATCGTGTATGTCCTCGATGGTTTCCGTGGGAAACAGCACCCTTGCGGCCATCGCCGCCAGCACCTATAAGGCGGAGGACGCGGATATGCTGGGAGCCGAGGCCGCCTACTGCGCTTTGGAGGACGAGCTGCAACGCTACCTCGACACCTACACCCGCACCCACGATTACGACGAATACCATTTTGACCTCGACAGCATTGAACACGATCCCTATGTGCTGATCTCCATGATCTCCGCGCTCCATGAGGGCGCGTGGACATTGGAAGAGGTGCGCGGGACGCTGCAAGACCTCTTTGACTACCAGTACATTTTGACCGAGGATGTGGTGGTGGAGGTGCGCTACCGCACCGTTACCCGGACGGACAGAGAGGGCAACGACTATGAGATGGAGGTGCCGTACAACTATTACATCTGCTATGTCACGCTGGAAAACTTCAATCTCTCCCACGTCCCGGTTTACATGATGTCCGAGGAGCAGCTTTCCATGTACGCCCTGTATATGTCCACGCTGGGAAACCGGCCCGATCTGTTCCCCTCGTCCGGCTATATCGGGAAATACATCACCAACCGCCCGCCGGAGCATGAAGTCCCAGAGTCCTATCTGGACGATGAAACCTTTGCCGCCATTCTGAAAGAAGCGGAAAAGTATCTCGGTTTCCCCTATGTGTGGGGCGGCAGCAGTCCGTCCACATCCTTTGACTGCTCCGGCTTCGTCAGCTATGTCTACAATCAATGCGGCTGGAGCTTCGGGCGGCTGGGGGCGCAGGGCCTTTATAACATCTGCTCCCGGACGAGCAGCCCCCGGCCCGGTGATCTGGTGTTCTTTGTCGGCACCTATGACACAGCGAGCATTTCTCATGTGGGCATCTATGTGGGCGACGGCTGGATGCTCCATTGTGGCGATCCTATCAGCTATGCCAACCTGAACAGCAGCTATTGGCAGTCCCATCTTTACGCCTACGGGCGACTACCGTAAAGGAGGTTTTTTGATATGGCAATTACGAAAAGCGCAAAAATTGAGGCCGAGATTGAAAAGGTCAAAGCCAAAATTGCCGAGCAGCAGGCACGGCTCAAAGAATTGGAGCAAAAGAAGCTGGAGGCGGAAAACAGCGAGATCGTGGAGATCGTGCGCGGCATGAGTATTTCCCTTGCCGATCTGCCGTTGGTGCTCCAGCAACTTCGGGGCGGCGCTTCTGGTCACGGTGGCCAGAAGCCGACAGAACAGGCGGAGGTGACGGAATGAAAAAACTGCGGCTTTTGCTGATAACGCTTTGTGTGTCCGTCCTCATGGGCAGTATGGCGGTCACGGCCTACGCCGGAGGCGGCGAGGAATGGGACGGCCTTGCCCCGGTGGAGCCGCTGCCCGCCGAAACCGTTGACCCCGGCGAGGGCTTTACCGAGGACGGCAACCTTGTGACCCGTGACCTGCTCTACGATAAGGCCACCAACAAGCAGTTCATCACGGTGCAGACCAGCGACGGCAACACCTTTTACATCGTCATTGACTATGACAAGCCCACCGATGAGGACGGCGAGCAGTATCAGACCTACTTTTTGAACATGGTGGACGAGGCCGACCTGCTGGCGGCGATGCAGGCGGCGGGCGGTGAGCTGCCGGAGTGTTCCTGTACCAATAAATGCGCCGTTGGTGCCATCAACACGGATTGCACCGTCTGCGCCGTGAACATGAGCGAGTGCCAGGGCAAGGCTCCCGAGCCTGCGCCTGTGGTAGAGCCGGAGCCTGACCCCGAGCCGGAGCAGCCCAAGGCCACGGGCAACGGCGGTATGCTTCTGCTGGCGCTGGCCGTGGTGGTCATTGGCGGCGGCGCTGGCTGGTACTTCAAAATCTACCGTCCCAAGAAGCAGCGGGCCGCTGAGTCCGAGGCCGACTACGGCGGCGAGTATGACGGCGCGGAGGACTATGACGAAACCGCTCCCGAGGATGACGGGCCGCCGTGGGACGAGGACGGTGAAGAATGAGGTTTACCGACAGCCCCTATGAGGACTTTATGAAAGAAAAAAGCTACTTTAAGGGCGCTCCGCCCAACCTGCCGCCCAAAGGCTCCCGCTGCGACGGCTGCCCCTACTGGCATGGGATCGGCTGCGTGTCCTGCTACCGGGAACAGCTCAAGCCCAAGACAGGGGGCAAACATGAGCCGTGAACTGACCCGGCAGGAAAAGGCGGCGATCCGCTCCCTTGTGAAGCGTTGGTGCGCCAACTATGACAAAGACATTGGCTGTCTGCCGCTGGATTGCGAGTGCTATATGCTGGGGAAATGCTGGACGGGCGCTTATTGCCGCTATTTCCGTTCGGCGGTGCTGCCCCTTGATCCCGTGCTGGAAAGGTCGCTGACCGTGGAGGCCGTGGTGGAAACCCGGCCCTGCCCGGTGTGCGGCAGGGCCTTTCTCCCGGACGGGCGGCAGCGGTATTGCTCACCGGCCTGCGCCGGGGCTGCAAGGCGGCAGAAGCAGCGCGGCTATATGCGGAAATACCGGGGGTAGGCTGTGAGCATTTGACCCCGGAAAACACCCTTAATTGTAGGGCTTTCCGGGGCCGCTTCATGGGCGGGGCGTATGATTTCATAGCCCCGCCCGGTTTTGCAGAGATATTGCTAACATTTTGGAAAGGAGGTCGTATGGACAAAAACCAAGGCTATGAGATCATTCAGGCCGTCATGCTGGAAAATGGCAGGGGCTTTGCGCTGGGGCATCATCCTACCGCTCCCTCGCCCTATGTCACATGGGCTTGCTATGACGACAAGGACGGCCAGCGGCAGTATGAATGGGGGCATTACGGCAGCGACCGTGCCGCTCTGGAACAGGACTTTGCGGCGCGGGTGCAGGAATACCAGCGCCTTTACAACGTCGATGTCAGGCAGGTCGAGGCTCCCGGCCTTTACAAGTATTACTCTACCCAGCGCCCTGTGGACATTGGGACATTCCCCAAGCCGCCCCGTAACGCCCCGGATGAGATCGTCAACTACGATCAGCGCGTCCCGGTTGAAAATGAATCATTTCTGGCGTGGGGGCATTTGACCTACACACGGCCATTGACGAAACGGCAGGCGTCTGACTATGAGCTGCGGCCTGCGCCTGACAATCCCGACAGGCCCCGTTCGATCCGGGAACAGATGAAAACCGCCGCAAAGCAGGCCGAGGCTGACCGGGGCCAAGCTGCCCCAAAGAAAAATGCCCCTGACCGGGGCGACAGATAGGAGGACATTTATGGATCAGGAACGCAATCCCAACAAGAACGCCGAGCTTTCTATGGAGCAGAACTATAATCAGATTGACGGCATCATCAACAATCTGCCTGTGCCGCCCCCGGAGGATAAGCCGCTGGACAAGGTACGGGAACATCCGCCCAAGCGCCGCAGCCGGGAGCGTGAGGAGCGTTGACAAAGAAGCGCGTCCGCAGCGTCCCCATCTATGTGTGGGTACGGCCTGACGAGCTGGAGGTCATTCGGGAGCGCATGGCCGAGGCGGGCATCCGCAACATGAGCGCCTATATCCGAAAAATGGCGCTGGGCGGCTATGTGCTCCACGTTGACCTTGAACCCGTCAAGGAGCTTGTGTCGCTCCAGCGGCGCTGTGCAAACAATCTCAATCAGGCGGCCATCCATGCCAACAGCTATGGCGGCCTGTACCCGGACGAGCTGAAGCGTCTGCAAAAGGACTATGCCGATCTGTGGGGGCCGCTGTCTGATCTGCTGGCCCAGCTCTCCGCCATTGTAACGATGTGACACAGGGGGAACGGCCTCGCGCCGTTCCCCGGCTGTCCGCACCTCTGGTCATCGTGACCAGAAGTGCGGAGGGCCGGGACATCCTTGAGTGCCGATTTTTTCAGAGTTATAATAGACATATACAGGAAAAAGGAGGACCCCCCTATGCGGATTATATTCAAAATCCTTGCCGCTCCCTTTGTGTTGGTGCTGACCCTGCTCGTGGCCGTGCTCTCGTTCCTGCTGAGTCTTTCCGCTGGTTTGCTCTCCATCCTCGCGTCGGTGCTGGGGCTGCTGAGTGTCCTGATGCTGTTTGTGGAGAAAGACATTTCCACGGGGATCGCGGGGCTGCTGATGGCGTTTGCCATTTCACCCTTTGGCCTGCCTGCGCTGGCCGGATGGCTGCTTGCCAAGCTGGACGAGCTGAACGGCTCCCTGCGGGGCTTCATCATGGGCTGAGTTCTGGTCACGGTGGCCAGAAGATGCAGAAAACGGCGGCTGATCCCATCCGCCGTTTGTCGTATGGAAAGGAGGGATGCCTACGGCCACAACCTACCTCAAATCCCACAAGCGGGCCGATAAGCGGACGGCCCTGCAAAGCCTGAAAGACCGCTTTGACTATGGCCTGAACCCGGAGAAGCTGGGGGCCGTTTCCTCCTACCTCTGCGATCCGGCCACGGCACACGCCGAGTTCATGCTGGTCAAAAATCAGTACCAGGGCGAAACTGACCGCAGGGCCGGACACGGGGCGTTGTGCTACCAGATCCGGCAGGCGTTCCCTCACGGCGAGGTGACGGCGGAGGAGGCCAACCGCATCGGCTATGAAACGGCGATGCGCTGGACAAAGGGCAAGTATCAATTCTTCGTCTGTACCCATATAGACAAAGAGCACATTCATAATCACATCTACTACAATTCCACCGCCTATGACCGCTCCCGGAAGTTTCGCAACTTCATCGGCTCCTCGTTCGCCCTGCGGCGGCTGTCTGACCGGGTATGTCTGGAGCACGACCTATCCGTGATTGCAAATCCCAAGCTCCACAGCAAGGGACGGTATCTGCACTACGGTCAATGGCTGGGCGAAAATCAAAAGCTCTCACAGAAAGAACAGATTCGCCTTGCCATTGACGCGGCCCTGACGGAGCGCCCCGGGGACTTCGCAGATTTTCTCCGGCGCATGGAAACGGCAGGCATACAGGTCAAGCACGGGCGCGGCGGTGTGATCTCATTCCTTGTGCCAGGGCAACAGCGGGCGGCCCGTTTCCGGGCGGCCACGCTGGGGGACGGCTACGGCCCCGAGGACGTGCAGGCCGTCATTGACGGCAAGGCTCCCACACGAACGGCCACGGCGCGGAAAGCGCCCGCACCCCGCCGTGTCAATCTGCTGATCGATATTCAGGAGAGGATGCGTCAGGGCAAAGGCCCCGCCTATGAACGCTGGGCCAAGGTGTATAACCTCAAACAGATGGCTGCCGCGCTGCAATATCTGAAAGAGCACCAGCTATTTGAATATGACGATTTGGCCGTAAAGACCGACGCCGCCACAGAGCGGTTTCACACGCTGGCCGGGGACATTCAGCATACCGAGGCGGAGCTTTCCCGTGTGTCCGATCTGATGGCCGCCGTAGTGCAGTACGCAAAGACCCGCCCTGTGTTCGATGGGTATAAGGCCGCAAAGTACAGCCGGAAATATCTTGCCGAGCATGAGGCGGAGCTGGCCGACTACCGGGCGGCCAAGGCGACAATGGCCGAGCTGCTGGGCGGCGAGAAGCTCCCCAAAATGGACGTACTAAAAGAAAAACGCCGCCAACTGGCAGCGCGGAAAAAAGCTCTTTATTTGGAATACCGCAAGGCTCAACAGGATATGCGGGAGCTGGTAGCGGTCAAGGGCAGCGTGGATCACCTGCGCGGGCTGACGGACAACCAGCGCAATAAGGAGCAGGCCCGTTAGGGACGGCGACGCAGACAATGTTTCTTCTGGTCACGGTGGCCAGAAGTCCAGCGGGTTTGGGGGCACCCCAACAAGCATTTCCGCAGCGCGGAAATTGCAAGTGTCAATACACTTGCCTTGCTTGCCGCTAACGCGCTCCCCCGGAAACTCCGCGAAAAAACGGAGGCAGCGCCGTTTCTTACGCTCCCTCCGTTCCACGGTTTTCTATGATTGCGTCGATAATTCCTTCGACGAGCCGCAGCTCACTTTCGCTGAGGGAATTAAGCAGAATGTTGATCCGCTTCTTTGCGGCTTCATCGGCGCTCATATCGGGGTAGAAGTATTCATCTACTGACAGGTCGAACATGGTTGCCAGTTGATAGAAAATATCTAAGCTCGGATGTTGACCGTCGTTTTCGTGGTACATGACAGTACGAGTGTCCCGCCCGATGATGTCGGCCAGTTGCTCCTGTGTCATGCCTTTCTTCTCGCGGGCTTTCTTGATTGCAAGCCCCATCGGACGAAAATCAAATTTGCGTTCGCTCTTTTCGTTCTTCATGTCATCACCACCTAATGTAATTTTACATTTCGGGTGATAGTATTTGAACGGTGCTACATTTCATTCGTACTCATTTTTCATTTTATGTACACAGTTGAACTTGTGATACTGTAATGATAAAATAAACAATAGTGTACCTTTCACGAAAGAAATATCTCAACTCTACTATCATTCAACATCCAAAATGATATACTCGCTTGCCATTCGGTTGCTAAATGGCAGCGTTAGAGCGATAATGCTCTTAGCAATCACAGGAGGTCAAAATCAATGTTCAATATTGACAAGAAGAAATTTGGCGCATTTGTCGCCGCACTTCGTAAAGAAAAAGGAATCACTCAAAAAGAGTTGTCAGAACAACTCTGTATATCTGATAAGGCTGTAAGCAAATGGGAAACGGGGCATTCCCATAGTTAAAGATACCACACCCAATATCACAAACTCACGCTTAAACAATATTTCTTAGTCAACCACATACAATAACAAATACAAAAAAGCTGGAAGCAGACTTAATTTTGCTCCCAGCTTTTCTTTATTGTTTTGATGAAGTCGTTCAATGATACTTGTTTTTGCCATCTGCTTACATAATGTGCATACTTGTCACTTGTGTTCTGATATATCTGTCCCTCTTATTGCCTAAACTCATATTAAGGGTGTGATATATCCAAGTGCAATAGCCTTGTTATAGGCTTCGATAGCATTTTTAGCCCCCAGCTTATCATAGATGCTTTGGATATGGTTGTAAAGTGTCCGTTCACTGATATACAGTTCTTGAGCTATTTCATGCTTTGTTTTCCCTGTTCCAATCGCCTTAATAATTTCCGCTTCACGATCTGTCAGGGGATTTAATAAAGGGGGCGTAGTGGATTTGTGACCTTTACTAATAGCTGTAAGTTTTTTTACCAGTTCATCAGCAGAAGCCGACTTGTCAATATAACTTACAGCACCTCTTTTAAGTGCCTCCTGTCTATAAACCGGCATATCATAAGAGGATAGCATAGCCACTTTTGTTTTTGGGTTTTTGTTATATATTTTTTCTATCAGGTCAATGCCAGAATTTTTTGACTGATCTCTTAGGTTAACATCCAATAATACAATGTCCCATTCGTCTACGGAAAGAATATTCCAAAACTCTGTTTCATTACTTACATAGTGACAGATTGAGATTGCGTCCCAATCTTCCAGAAGTTTGCTTAAACTCTCTCCAAATATCCTGTGGTCATCAAATAGTAATATCTTCATTTTTTCTCCCCAAAACTGCCGTTGCAGTTAAAATACCATCTTTCTCTAAATACTGAATGTTACCACCATTCCCATTTATCAACACCGTCAAGAACAGCATGCCACCTTTGGAAGAAAGAATATTTTCAATGTCATTTGGTTTCGCTCCATCATTTTGACAGGTAATTACGAGTTTACTTTCTTCATTTAACGCGATTTCCAAATGGATAAAAGTAGCGGCAGCGTGTTTATAAACATTGTTGACAAGCTCTTTGATTATCTGCATAGTCTGTTCCAAACTGTTATCTTTTTTCAAAGCAATCCTTGCTTCGCTGTCAATGGTAAAATCTATAAATATATTTTTCTTTGGGTACAGCTTCTTAATGGCGTCAAGCATATATTCAATATGTTCCCATGAAGCATACCCCGAAAAGATATTAGACGAATAGAAATTCATCATATTTCTTATTCGCAGTTCCAAATCAGATAATATCCTTTTTGTTTCATCAATAGCTGGTGAGCGAAGCGACAGAAGATTTTTGGCACCTCCAATATCTTGAAGCACATCGTTGTGAAGTAGCATTGAAAAATCTTCCCTCTCACTTGCAATATAGTTCGTTAATTCATAATACTTTGTCAGCTCGTTGTAACGAGCTTCCATGTCGCCAAGATGAATGACAGCAAAAGCCTCAAATAAAAGCATTATAAGCTGAAAAAATACATTGACTTGCAGGGTGGACAAATCAAAGCAATAAAGTACGATTGTAAGCAAAGGAATCATGAAAACAAGGACATATCTTGCTTTCCTCTGGGCAATCGGAAGAATATTAACCTGTTTCAAATTTATATATTTATAATCAAGGAAAATTCCCACGAACATTCCAATTAACATAGTTACCGCAGGTAGAATTCGGAAATTGAAAAACGACAGTATGATAGACGCAATTCCAAACAGCAAGCGAACCATTTTTCCCCGGCTTGCGTCAGTTCTTACCAGCATTATTCCGATAATCAATGCAAAAACCAGAAATGCACCCGTGTATAAGGTGGAAAATCCATCATACATCAGCGCCGCAATAAAGGAAACAGAAAGCAGGTTCCAGCCACATTCAGATATTGTTGCCTTTCGCCGTGATGTCATTACATGTAGATAGAGCAGATTGAAATAACAAAGCAAGACGGCAATCGACAATAAGTTGATGGCTCCGTCATTCGCAATTCCTTTATGTGTTCTATCCAATATAACCCATAAAGTCACAATACCCGCATGAAGAAACAGATACGGATAGAAGCGTTTATCCTGCATAGACCCCCCTCCTTTCAGCTAAAATTCATTATGTTAGTAATATGATGATACGATCCGTTCTTTAGTCATCAGACATAAACCACACGCAGTCAAAACTATTATACTCACTGGAGAAAATAGTAGCAACACCCACACATTATTCGTTTTCATAAATATCCCACATTTTAAGAAAACCAGCAAAATATGAAGCAGTGTTGCAAAGATAGGAATACTCTTAAACCAGTTCATATTTCTAATCCAGAGAATCAAAACATTTATAAATGCCGAATACAATATGCTAAGGATCAGAAAATAGGTGCCTGATAACAAGATAAGGTTTGGCAGACGAATGGAAATCATCAAAAGCAGAGGAAACAAAAGAATCAGCGTTCCAATCCATAGTGATAGCAGATTCTCTTTAACAATACTTGAGATTTTAATACCATTAGCAAGTTTCCATTCTATTCTCTTTGTAATTTTTTCTTGCTGCAACATATCCTTGCTTATTTCTCCGGCAAAAAAGATAAATAAGCACAGGTAGCCATCAAGCATAAAATACTTTATATCAACGCCAAATACAATGTTCTCTGAAATATCCCCAAAGTTCATCAGAGAGATTATGCCGAAGATAGTTGCTACCGCACTCATAAATATAAAATTCCAGTTCAATACCCTTTTAAGGTTTAAGGTTATCAAACCCATTCGCCATCCCTCCTGATAACTGTTTCGTTGCTCATGTGCCGAGTCTTAAAGAAACTTAATAGTGCAAACATCATGCAAAGTGCAACATCAACCACAATAATCAAATAGTCAATTCCTATATGATGTTGATTCACAAGCTCTGTAATTCGTTCTGCCGACATCGCAATCAAATAAACCAGTGCAAAATTACCAAAGAACAGAACATTTTTGAACAGTTTTACTCGTTTCACATCCAGTACAATGATATTCAAAGCGACAATCTCACAAAAACTAAGTACAAGAATACTAAGATAAACGCATACGATCCGCCCAAAGCTCATTGTCCAGTCGGTAAAGTAATAGCAACTCATAAAAACAAAGAACGGGATAATACCAGAAAAGCGGAAAATCTGTACCGAATACTGTTTTATAATCTCTTTTACCGCAATTCCAGAAGCTGCAAAAAATTCAATTCTCCGGCTTAACTTATCCTTTGCTGTCAAATCTACAATCATAGCACCGGATTGCAGGGAGGTAAGACCCAAAATAACCGCATAGAGCATTAAGACTAAATAATCCTCTCCCTTAGACTGCAAGGCGTCCATCTGCATTGCAAAGCTCATAAAAGTTGCCAGAATGGCAACAATCGCAGTATCAATTAGGAGGCTTTTGCTTCTGGTAAGATAGTAGACTGCGCCTTTTCCCATGTTACTCATACCGATTGCCCTCCTTAATAAAGATTTCTTCCAATGATTGTCCTTGCATTTCTTGAATACCCTTATCAAACAGCAATCTGCCATTTTTAATCATAGATACATCATCAGCGCACTTTTGAATCTCGCTAAGGTCATGTGAAGTGATAATAACCGTTTTTCCGTCAGCTTTTAGAGCCTCTATCAAACTACGGATTTCTACTCTGGATATGGGGTCTACACCCGATGTTGGTTCATCCATGAGCAGAATATCCCGTCCCATCATAATCACAATCAAAAGGGACAGTTTTCTTTTCATTCCTTTAGAATAAGTGCTAACACGCTTTCCTAAATGCTCGGTCAATCCTAATTGCGTACAATAACTGTCTGAACGATCATTTATTTCAAATCCAAAGTATTTCCCAAAAATTCTCAAATTTTCAAGACCAGTCTGTTCTTCATACAGATAGTCATTTTCAAGCTCCATTGCATATTTCCCTGCAATGTTGATTGTCCCTGCATTTGGCTGGTATACCCCTGTAATCAAGCGTAGCAGTGTTGTCTTTCCAGAACCGTTCGGGCCAATAATCGCATGGATTGTATTTGCTTTTACATTCAGGCTAAAATTCTCAAACAAAACTCTGCCACCAAAACCTTTTTTTAAGTTCTTTACTTCAATCGCATTTTGAATCTCAGACATATTTTTTGCTCCTTTCATTTGGTGCTCCACCATATAGGTATAGTGTATAAAACGAAGAAGCATTTTGCATGAGTAATTACTGCAATTTCGATACTGCCATCAGGCAAATGTCACAGAAACCTCACAACGAGAAAAAATTTAGTATTCAGTCAGCTTCACAATTACATTACTCTGCTGATACAGCCAGTCCGTAAATTCTTTCGGGCTGGCCGTTCCTGTTTTTACAGCCTTTTTTCTCTGTAAGGCTTCTTTCTTAAAGTCGGAAAAGGCAGCCTGTATTTTTTCCAGACGGTCAGCCGGAAAGCCTGCGGTATTTTTTACCCGGTTTATTTTGTTGCGCCAGTTCTGGCATTCATTTTTATAAAGCAGGTCATAGTTATTTTCTCTTGCCCTCTCGTCAAATTCCCGCTTGTTTTGAAGTGCCTGTGCTTTTCGGCACTTGTCGCTGCACAGCTCATACCGCTGGCTCTTTGCCAGAAAATATTTCCCGCAGACCTTGCACCGCCGGAAGCAAAGCCCCCAGTCATTCAGCCTGTTCAGATAATAGGTAATCAACGGGTAGAGGGACGCATAGGCAGACACACATTCTTCTGTGCGCCGGTTGTCCGGTAACCAGAGGTCAAGCCGGGTATCTTCTGACGGTGCGCCTTTGAAATAAAGGCTGCCAGCTTGAAAATGTTTCGGTTTTCCTGTCTCCCTGTCAAAGCTCATGGCTTCGTTATGGAATACCCCGGTCAGGCTGCTCATTTTATCCATGAAGCGGTCACAGGCAGCGTTACGGTCACGGGGTTCTCTGGCAAGCAGATAGCTGTTCCAGATACGGAACGCCACATACATTTTCAGAGGGTCATTGCTAAGATATTTTCCCCAGAGAAATTCGCTTGCCGTCTGCTCCAGCTCCGGCTGTTTCCGTCGGTTGGAGTGGAGGGCTTGCCGCAGCGGAGAAAGCCCGTATAAGTTCCAATCTCTGTCCGTGTCACGCTCAAAGTTTATCAAAAAAGTTCCCAGCGGGCGTGTCATATCACAAAGCACCTCTGCGTTTTGGCTCCCGTTCAGCCGGAAGCGGATCTGCTGTTCTTCCCCAATCAAAATCCGCTCTTTCATTTTCTTCCTGTCCAGCGTCAGGACAAACAAAATCCTCTCAAAACATGGCTCATGCCGTATAAACTGATTCTCCATCCCTATCCCCTGCCTTTGTTTATGGTAATTATATAATTCAGTTATATCAGTTACACTCATGGTATCGCAGAATCATTGTTTTGTCAAGGATAGTACGCTATGATGATTGCGGTTGGTAATTTCGTACCGCACAGTACCTTGACAAGTGAATGACCGTCCAAAAAGGATATGACCGGCAGGAGAAGTGACGCATCCGGCGCACCAATGCAGGGAAACACCGCAGGAATGGGGCAGGAAAACGGCTTTTGGGGAGAGCGGCAGCAGGAAGCATTTTAACCTATTTGATTTATGGGAGGAACAGAATGAACGATAAAAAGAGATTGAACAGCTACGAGGATTTACCGCTGGTTCTGGATGTGGCGGACATTCAGCGGATTATGGGAATTTCAAGAGCGAGCGCCTATGAGCTGGTACACACCCCCGGCTTTCCGGCGTTCCGCAGGGGGAGGCTTATCAAGGTCAGCAAAATTGCTTTCTTTGAATGGATGGCAAAAGGCTCCGAAACCGTACCGGGAAGCGACAAATAAGCGTGAGGTATCATTCCCTGACTGCAATACTGCCGCACTTTCCAAAGGGGCATACAGAGAGAAAAAACCTTAAAAATGATACCGAGACGCTACACCAAAACAGCCTATCTGCGTACATCAGATAGAAACGGAGAAAGGAGCCGGTTATGGCAAGAATGAGCAACAAGCGGCGGCTGGAATGGTCTTTCTTCTTAAATGACCGCAGCCGTATCACTTACAACGAACTGTGCCGGAAATGCCAGCACGAATGTAAACAGAGCTTCCGGGCGGTTGTGGTTGACTGCCCGAAGTATCTTTCCAAGCGTTCCAAGAAAAAGGACAAGACTGCCGGAAACGGAAAAATCCCTTAGGAACTAAGGGCGCACTTCTATACATAGTCTAAAGACCATGTATCGTGCGTCCTGCGGAGCTTACCTCTGCCGCTGATAAAATCAGCAATCCGAGGTCTGCGTTCGCTTCGCTCCGACAAGGCGGCTGCACCCCCTTGCGCCGCTAAAGCGGCTATCCCCTGTGTACCCGCCGCAAAGAGAAATCCGCTCTGCGGTTTTCCCTTTTCATCGGGTTTTATAGAAGCACTGACACACGGACTGTCTGCGGATGGTCTTTCTTTATCTTATCAGCAAAGGATGTGAGAACATGGAAAAATCTTTGGAACAGTTGAAGCAGGAATATGAAAAAACCACTGTCCTGCTGGAACAGGAAAAACGGAAAATGCAGCGTTTGAAAAACCGGCAGGCGTATCTGGAAAGCGGTTCCCGGAAACAGAGGACGCACCGGCTGATTACCCGTGGGGCAGCTATTGAGAGCATTGCACCACAGACAAAGGAGCTATCCGAAGCGGAATTTTATTCCCTCATGGAAAGCATTTTGAATCTGCCGCAGGCGGAGCATTTCATCCGGTCTGCCGCAGAGAACCACGCCCGTATTTCCGGGCAGGAGAAAGGCGGTGACTAAGGATAGCACTTTATCATTTTTCAATCGCACAGATCAAGCGCAGCGCCGGTCAGAGCGCCATTGCCAGCGCAGCCTACCGAGCCGGGGAGCGTCTTTACAGCAGCTACTATGGAGAAGTCAGCGACTACACCAAAAAGGGCGGCGTGATCGCTTCGGAAATCATGCTGCCGCCCCATGCGCCGGAAATATATCTTGACCGGGCGACCCTCTGGAATGCTGTGGAGAACTGCGAGAAACATCCAAAAGCACAGCTTGCCTATTCCTTTGATATTGCCATGCAGAATGAATTGACGCTGGAAGAAAACATGGAGCTGGCGAGGAAGTTCGTACAGGAGCAGTTTGTGACAAAAGGCATGATTGCCGACCTTGCTTTTCACAGCCCGGAGAAAGAGGACGGCGGCATCCCTAACCCGCATTTTCATGTGATGACAACCATGCGCCCTTTGAACCCGGATGGCACATGGGGACAAAAACAGCGTCGGGAATATCTTCTTGATGAAGATGGAAACCGAATCCGGGATAAAAACGGCGATTATATGTTTAACGCTGTCCATACAACAGACTGGCATGAGCCGGAAACGCTGGAACACTGGCGGGAGCAGTGGGCGGCTGCCGTTAATACAAAATTTGAGGAAAAAGGGCTGGATGTGCGTATCGACCACCGTTCCTATGTGCGGCAGGGGCTTGACCTGATACCTACTGTCCACGAGGGAGCTAATGTCCGGCAGATGGAAGCAAAGGGCATCCGCACCGAGAAAGGGGAACTGAACCGCTGGATTAAAGCCACCAACCGGCTCATGCAGGATGTGAGGAAGAAGATCAAAGCCCTGTTTGTCTGGATGGCAGAGGTAAAAGAAGAACTTTCCAAACCCCAGACACCGAGCCTTGCCGACCTGCTGATCGCTTATTACAACCAGCGCAACGCAGGGGCATGGAGCAATAAAGCCAGAACCGGAAACTTAAAGCAGTTTGCCGAAGCCGTCAATTATCTGACGGAAAACAAGCTGCTCACATTAGAGGATTTGCAGGAGCGTCTTTCCTCTGTCAGTGAAGAATTTGAAGCATTAAGCGGCTCCATGAAAAAGAAATCTGCCCGGATAAAGGAATTGCAGGAATTGATACGGGAGGGCGAGAATTACCAGCGGCTAAAACCTGTCCATACGGAATTGAACAATATCAAGTTTAAGAAACAGAGGGAGAAATTTGAAACATCCCACGATGCGGAGTTACGGCTGTTTTATGCCGCCCGCCGTATTCTGAAAGAAAAACTGGACGGAAAACCCATTGCCCTGAAAGCATGGAAACAGGAATATGCACAGTTAAAAACAGAGTATGCCGAACTGTCTCCGCAGCACAAGCCACTCCGGGAGGAAGTCATACGGCTGCGGCAGGTGCAGAACGCCGTAGATACCGCACTGCGCCGGAGGGAGCAGCCACAGGCAGTACAGAGAAAGAAACATGAGATGGAGCTATGATATAACCGGCAGCTTTACCGCTACCGGTATTTTTATGGAGGGAGTATTTGAATGTATTTGAAGCGGTGAAACAGTCTGTTACCACCCGGCAGGCTGCTTCATTCTATGGAATCCGGGTGGGAAGAAACGGCATGGTCTGCTGTCCATTCCACAATGACCGCACGCCCAGCATGAAAGTGGACAGCCGCTTTTACTGCTTCGGCTGCGGGGCTTCCGGGGATGTGATCGACTTTGCCGCTTTGCTGCATGGATTGGGGAAACGGGAAGCTGCGGTCAGGCTTGCGGAGGACTTCGGCGTTTCCTATGAGAAATCCGGCAATGCGCCGCCAGATAGGAAGCGTCACAACAGGTCACAGCCCCGACAAAAATCAGCGGAGCAGAGATTTCAGGAAACGGAACGGTATTGTTTCCGGGTGCTATGCGATTATCTGCGCCTGCTGGAGCATTGGAAAACAGCACACGCCCCACAGCCGCAGGATGCCATCTGGCATCCTCTTTTTGTGGAAGCGTTGCAGAGGATAAGCTACACAGAATACCTTTTGGATATTTTGTTATACGGAGAAATAGAAGAAAAAGCGGCATTGATCGCCGCACAGGGAAAGGAGGTGCTGCGGCTTGAACAGCGAATTTCAGAGCTTGCCGCCGGAAACGCAGGAAGCGGTCAAAAGGACGATGGACACAATGGAACCGGCGCAGACACCGGAAGAAATCCGGGAGACGTTAGAGGGGACGCAGAAAGGCGGCGTGAAGAACAGCATCCGAAACTGCCTGACGGTGTTCCAGCGTGACCCGCTGTTTCGTGGGGCACTGCGTCTGAACCTTTTGACGGAGCAGATTGACATTGTGAAGCCGCTGGGCTGGGAGCGCACCAGTACCACGCTGACCGACATGGACATGAACTACCTGCTTTTGTATCTGGAAGAAAATTACGGGCTTACCAGCGAGAAAAAGGTGCAGAGCGCCATCAAGATTGTTGCCAATGAAAACCGCTACCATCCGGTCAGGGATTACCTGAACAACCTGCAATGGGACGGCACAGAGCGCATCCGTTACGCCCTGCATCACTTTCTGGGAGCCGATACGGACGAATACACTTATGAAGCCTTGAAACTGTTCCTGATGGGAGCCATCCGGCGGGTATTCAGACCGGGGAGCAAGTTTGAGGTCATGCTCTGTCTGGTTGGTGGTCAGGGAGCCGGGAAATCTACCTTTTTCCGGCTGCTGGCAGGCAGGGACGAATGGTTTTCAGACGATTTGAAGAAGCTGGACGATGAAAATGTGTACCGCAAGCTGCAAGGGCATTGGATTATCGAGATGTCGGAGATGATCGCCACAGCCAACGCCAAGAGTATTGAGGAAATCAAGTCATTCTTAAGCCGCCAGAAAGAAACCTACAAAGTGCCGTATGAGACACATCCGGCAGACCGGCTGCGGCAATGTGTATTTGGAGGGACGACCAACCGGCAGGACTTTTTACCCCGTGACCGCACCGGCAACCGGCGCTTTCTCCCCGTGACGGTGTACCCGGAACGGGCGGAGGTTCACATACTGGACGATGAAGCGGCGGCGAGGGCGTATATCGAACAGATGTGGGCGGAAGCCATGACGGTTTACCGCAGTGGGAAGTATAAGCTGTCATTCAGCATGGAAATGAACCGATACCTGAACGCCCATCAGCAGGACTTCATGCAGGAGGACACACAGGCTGGCATGATCTACGCCTATTTGGAGGACTACACCGGCGACAGGGTATGCTCCAAGCAGCTTTATGAGGAAGCATTGGGGAACTTAAATTCCCCGGCAGACTGGGAGACACGGGCAATCTGCGAGATTATGAATACCGGCATTGCGGGCGGCATCATACAGGGCTGGGTAGCCTACAAAAGCCCGAAGCGGTATAAGAAATACGGTTCTCAAAAAGGCTGGGAGCGTGTCAACCAAGCTCCGCCGGAGGGGGACGGTTTTCAGGAAATCACGGAAGAAGAAGCCCGGCAAATGGAACTTCCATTCTGAAAAGCCACCGGTTGACAGTTTGGTTGACGCTTTGGTTGACAGCCGGTTGACGGGGAAAAGCCTGATATTTGGGGCATTTCTCTCCTTTGTCAACCATGTCAACCAAGAAATCAAAGAAAAAGTAAAAAGTAATAATAGAGCGCCTATGGATTGTTTTCAAAGTCTTTTCTGCCGGTTGACACGGTTTGGTTGACACGGAGACAGTCTGCGGCTGTACACCTGTCTGACATTCCCTTGTCGGGCATATTTCATTTATGGAGGTAACTGCCTATGGCAAAAAGCAAAAACGAGAGCAATAACAAAAACAGCGGCACCCTGCTTACCGAAAAAGACGGCACCCAGTATTTTGTCATGGGGAAAGTCCGTATCAAGGTATCGGAGCATTTCGCACAGGATGGGAAGCCGCTTGACAGCCTGCTGGAAGATGTGATCCAGCACGCTGCCGCCGCTTCCTGAAAAAATACGGAATAACGACTGTCAATCAGCCCACGCTTATGATATACTTGTACCAGCGAGTATTGTATAAGCGTGGGTTGTTTCTTTTAGAAGGAGGATTTTTAACCGTGAAACAACCATACAATACAACGATTTATAACACTGCACTATATTTGAGATTGAGCCGTGACGATGAATTACAGGGGGAAAGCGGCAGTATCCAGACCCAGCGCATGATGCTTAGACAGTATGCCGCAGAGCATGGGCTGACCGTTGTAGACGAGTACATTGACGACGGATGGAGTGGGACAAATTTCGAGCGTCCAAGTTTCCAAAGGATGATTGATGACATCGAAGACGGGAAAATCAACTGCGTTGTCACAAAGGACTTATCCCGTCTGGGAAGAAACTATATCCTGACCGGTCAGTACACGGAAATCTATTTCCCCAGCAAGGGAGTACGCTACATTGCCATCAATGACAATGTGGACACCATCAACGGAGAAAGCGAGCTTGCACCGTTCTTAAACATCCTGAATGAAATGCACGCCCGACAGACCAGCAAAAAGGTCAAGGCTGCCATGCACACAAGATTTGCCAATGGCGCACACTATGGAGCCTATGCACCGCTGGGCTATGTAAAAGACCCGGACAAAAAAGGTCATCTTCTGATCGACCCGGAAACACGCTGGATTGTAGAGAAGATTTTTGACCTTGCTGTACACGGGCGTGGAGCCGCCAGCATTACACGGATTCTGGTGGAGGAAAAAGTACCTACCCCCGGCTGGCTGAACTATGAAAGATACGGGACTTTCGCCAATATCTACGCCGGTGCGCCCGCAGAAAAAGCCTATGCGTGGACGATTGCACAGGTCAAGAGCATTTTGAAAGAGGAAACCTACATCGGTCACAGCGTTCACAACAAGCAGAGCAACATTTCATTCAAGAACAAGAAAAAGGTGCGGAAGCCGCAGGAAGAATGGTATCGTGTGGAAAATACCCACGAAGCCATCATTTCCGAAGAAGTGTTCCAAAAAGTTCAAGAGCTGATTGCAAGCAGACGCAGGAAACGCAGAAACGGTACGACACAGATTTTCGCAGGATTGATAAAATGTGCAGACTGCGGATGGTCTTTAGCCTATGGGGAAAACAAGCAGAACAAAAACCCATACGGGTACTACCATTGCAGCAAGAACGGACAGGGATTACGCCAGTGTTCCATGCACTATATCCGCTATGATGTACTGTATGCCTATGTGCTTGCAAGACTGCAATACTGGTCTATGATGGTACAGAAAGACGAGGACAAGCTGCTGAAACGGCTACTCAATGCCAGCGACAGGGAAAGAAACTCTGCGAAGAAAAAGCAGGCTGCGGAGCTGAAAAAGGCAGAGAAGCGTAAAGCCGAGGTTGACGGGCTGTTTGCTAAAATGTATGAGGACTGGTCTGCCGGACGCATAACCGAGTATAACTTCAATATGCTGTCCGAGAAGTACCAGAACGAGCAAAAGGAGCTTGAAACAAAAATAAGACAGCTTCACGAAATGATGGAAGCCGCCGTACAGACCGCAGCGGATGCTGAAAAGTGGATTGCCCTAATGAAACAGTATGTCAACCCTGTGGAGCTGACCGCCGAACTTCTGAACACTCTAATTGAAAAAATAACCGTCCACGAAGCTGTCAAGGGCGAGGACGGAAGTCGTGAGCAGGAAGTAGAAATCTACTACCGCTTCATCGGCAAAATCGACTGACCTTTCTTTTTTACCCAACAATATCTTTAATTAAGGGAAACGGGAGTTAGCTTGCCCGATACCGTTCTATTGATCCCGCTGGCAAATCTGTTGGATGTTTCCGTTACGGAACTTTTGATGTGTGAGAGATTGCCGAACGATGATGTACTAAAACCTGATAAAGTTGAGGATATTGTTAAGACGGCAATCATTTATGCGGACGAAAGCCCTGAAAGGGCATATCATGTAAAGAGCAAGTGGATTGTCTTTTACGGATTTTCCCTTTTGATTTGTTGTATCGGTACATTTCTGAACTATACAACGGCGCAGCCCTGCATGGAAACCTTGGAAACGCTTGCGCTTCTAAGTGCGGTATTCGGCGCGTACTTTTGCTGCTTCGTCCGCACTAAGTTATCAAGCTTTTATGATGAAAACAGTGTAAACATTTTTTATGATGGCCCATTCCGCATGAATGTGCCGGGAGTAAAATTCAATAATCGCAACTGGCCACATATTGTGAGAACTCTCCGCTTGAGTTTGTGCCTGTGTATGATACTATTCCCGATTATCAACATCGTGGCGGGCAGCATTGTAGCAGATGTATGGGAAAACATAGGGAAATATGTTTTCTTGGCTATGTTCCTTTGCGGTGTGCTGTTGCCAATATATGTGGTTGGAAAGAAGTATGAATAAATTAACTATAACCTGTAATAAAGCGTTGCACTAACTCTGCCAAATCTGCTGCACGACGGCAAAAGAAAAAAAGCCGTCGTACAGCAGTCCCATCAACACGCCTATATGAAACGGCGGCTTTGAATTTCAGAGCCGCCGTTTCTTTGCGCTTGCACAAACTGATGACGACTTGCAGGGACACGGTAGCCGATTGGAGGTTAATCTGCCGTGTCCATTTTACTTTTCCATAGCGTTCATGATCTGCACCAGCTAAAAAAAGCATAGCCCCTCCATCGGAGCAGTCCGGCCTCGAAAGTGAAACTAAACATCATGTAACACGAATTTTATTTACTCGCGTCCGCATAGCGTCATGCTGTGCGGGCGTTTTTATATGCCCCTGCTTCTGGTCACGGTGGCCAGAGGCTCCAAGGTGCCGGGGGCCGCCTGTTCTCCATTTCAATCCGCACTCACCAACCACCTTTTGAAATGGAGGACAATTATGACGACTATCAACCTGAAACGGTATTACCCCTATATGACCGAAAATGTGATGCTGGAAGTTTCGGACGAGATCGCCGCCACCCTCTCTATGGGAGGCCGCCTGTGCGACAGCTACAAGCGGCAGAAGCGCAGAAATGGCGAGTGCTCGCTGGACACCGATCCCGGCTTTGAGGCCGACGTGCTCCGCCAGCCCATGACCCCGGACGAGTACATTGAGGCGCGGGAAACCACGTTTGCCCTCTATGACGCGCTGACCCAGCTCCCGCCCACGCAGGCCCGGCGTGTGTACCAGCACTATCTTCTCGGCATGAGCAAGGCCGAGATCGCGGCAGCCGAGGGCGTTGGCCGGAGCCGCATCTGCTGCTCCATTGAGCGCGGGCTGGCCGCTATGAAAAATATTTTGAAAAAATCTCTGTAAGAGGGAGTACATTTGCCCCCGAAACCTCCTGATAGGTGAGAGGAGTTTTCTTC
The DNA here is from genome assembly GCF_003480955.1 of Clostridium sp. AM27-28. Classification (NCBI taxonomy): domain Bacteria; kingdom Bacillati; phylum Bacillota; class Clostridia; order Eubacteriales; family Clostridiaceae; genus Clostridium; species Clostridium sp. AM27-28. Next base: position 132,965 of record NZ_QUJT01000007.1, on the reverse strand, counting down.
CTCACCTTGAAAACTGAATAGACAGTATTCCCGATACGAAATCCGCGTGATAGCGACGTAAGGTGCGCCGCCACGACAGCCAGTTCAGGAGGTGATGGACAAGCTGGCCGAGCGATCAACGCAGCCTTTGACCCGGTGCTGGCAAACCGGGCGCGAGGACAGCGCGGAGGATAATGAAACTTGCTCACGCCCTCCCACAGACTTGAGGGGGAGTCCCTGCGGTATGCGCCAGCCCTCCACGGGCAGCGGTACTGTGGGGCTATGCAGCCGAAGCCATCGGCGGTCTGGAATACTCCCCGTGCCGGGGATGCGTGGCAAATACGGCACACAACAATCATACAGGGAGCCGTCCAACCGGGCCTTTCTGTCTTATGACAGCCCAAACCATTCCGGCGCGGCGGCTCCCTCTTTTGTGGATTGAAACGGAAAACAACTGTCCCGCTGCTTCTGGTCATCGTGGCCAGAAGTGGGGCAAGGTCAAAGGACGGCGCTGTTGTGCCGTCCTTTCACGTTTCCCCACGGACAACGGGAAACCATCAAATCTATTCACACCGCTGATTATTATAGGAGGTTTTCAGATGACGGAGGCAAGAGTCGGCTATCACAAGGAAGTCAAAACCGCGTCTTTTCAGGGCAAATCCATCACCGTGGAAAACCTGACCCCGATGCTCTCTCCCAAAGCACGGGACAAGCGCAAGCGTGAAATTGAAAGCTGTCTGTATGAGGTCTTTGTGAAGTATGCGCCGGGACGGGCGCAGATGCACTAATGCGGGACATCCTTGAGATGCGGGGCTGCCAGAGGTATAATATAGGTGTAAGGTTTGGTAGCTCCTACACGGAAAGGAGCACCAAATGATTATTCGTGAAGATGCCATTTATGGCAGACAGTCCGTTGACCGCAAGGACAGTATCAGCATTGAAAGCCAGATCGAGTTCTGCAAGTATGAGTTGAGAGGAGGCAATTTCCGCAAATACACCGACAAGGGTTATTCCGGCAAGAATACCGACAGGCCCAAGTTCCAAGAAATGATGGCCGATATTCGCCGGGGCTTGATCAAGCGCGTGGTGGTCTACAAGCTGGATCGTATCAGCCGTTCCATTCTGGACTTCGCAACCATGATGGAAACTTTTCAGGAATACAATGTTGAGTTCGTATCTTCCACGGAGAAGTTTGACACGTCCACCCCGATGGGGCGGGCCATGCTGAATATCTGCATTGTGTTCGCCCAGCTTGAACGTGAAACCATCCAGAAGCGCGTGACCGATGCCTACTATTCCCGCTGCCAGCACGGTTTTCACATGAGCGGCGCGGCCCCCTACGGCTTCCAACTGGAGCCGACCACCATTGAGGGCATCCGCACAAAAATGATGAAGCCTGACCCGGAAACGGCAGATATTGCAAAGCTGATGTTTGAAATGTACTCCCAGCCCGCAACCTCTTTCGGGGACATCGCCCGCTACTTTGCCGACGAGGGTATCCTGATCTACGGTAAGGAAATGAAACGGGGCTTTATCTCCCAGCTTTTGAGAAACCCCATTTACGCGCAGGCTGACCTCGATATGTACGAGTTCTTCAAAAGCCAGGGTACGGTGGTAGTCAATGAAGCCACGGATTTTGCCGGGACAAACGGCTGCTATCTCTATCAGGGCCGGGATGTGCAGGAAAGAAAAAACAAGCACCTGAAAGATCAGATACTTGTTCTTGCTCCCAGCGAGGGGCTGGTATCGTCTGATACATGGCTGCGCTGCCGGAAGAAGCTCATGGCGAACAAGACGTTCCAAGGCGGGCGCAAGGCAAAGAACACATGGCTTGCCGGAAAGGTCAAGTGTGGCCGCTGTGGGTACGCGCTTATGAGCGTCGGCAATCCTACAGGCGTTCAGTATCTCCGCTGCTCCAAGCGGGCCGACAGTAAAAGCTGTGACGGCTGCGGGACGCTCCGTACACGGGAATTTGAAAGGTTCCTGTACGGCGAAATGGTCAAGAAGCTGTCCGAGTTCCAGACGCTGACGGCAAAGCGGGAAACGGTCAATCCCAAATTGACCGCGCTGAACATGGAGCTTGCCCGCGTGGAGGACGAGATTGAAAAGCTGCTGAATACTCTGACCGGGGCCAATGCGGTGCTGCTGTCCTATGCCAACAGCAAAATCGAGGAGCTGGACACACGCCGCCAAGCCCTGACAAAAGAGATCGCGGCGCTGTCGGCGGAAACCATGTCCCCGGAACAAATCGAACGGCTGTCGGTCTACCTCAACCAATGGGAAGAAATTGACTTCGAGGACAGGCGGCAGGTTGCCGACGGCCTGATCTCACAGATCCGCGCAACCGATGAACACGTTTCGATTGAGTGGAAAATTTGACTTTTACTTATCCATCGCACACGACAAAGGGCTGTGTGCCCTTGTCAAGCGATGTAATCTTCTCTTAATCAATTTTTCTTTCCTGTAGCTTTACTTTTTCAGTTTTAACCCATCTTTGAAAGCTTCACCCACACGCTCTGTAACCTTGTAGTAACCATGAGCATAAGGGTCAAATGCAATGGCATTTACCTTGGAAATATCAATTTTACCGTCTACCATAACGCTCTCATCGGCAGTTACATTCACACTGTTGTCCTCATTATAAGTTGCCACCATCAACACTGGCATAGGAAAAATTCCTTCCGTAATTTTCAACTTTGTTCTCATAATAATCTCTCCTTAAAATTAAATTGACAGAATTATTTATCCTGCTTATAATTATATCCAATCAATTCAGAATTTCAAGTACTGGTCAAAATGATAGGTACTATCCAAGGAGAAAGTGTAATGATACAAAACTACATTGAAAATGCCAATTTTGAAGATACAGGCTTTGCTTACACCTTGTCCCTGATTTCCGGCAAACATAAAATGGTCATTCTTTATTGTTTAATGGAATTTAAAACTGTAAGGTTCAATGAGCTGAAGCGTTATCTGAAAACAATTTCCGATAAAACATTAAGTACCAATCTCAAGGAACTAGAGTCTGACAAACTGATTATCCGTACTGAATATCCTCAAATTCCACCCAAGGTGGAATACTGTCTTTCGGAACGTGGCAAGTCACTAATGGTAGTGTTAGATCAGCTTTGTGTTTGGGGTGAAGAAAACAAACTGACAGATTAACATCTTCTAATTTTTTTGAAAATATTATTTCTGACAGTATAACTTTGTACCATCTCACCTAACATACTATCTGCGGTATGGGATTTTTCCATACCGCAATACCGTACCTTTCACACGGGCATTGATAACAGATTTCCACTCGTTACCGCATTTACTGCATCTCCACCAGACATTTTTCCTCGACTTTGCATTTACTTCATCAGGCTTCAATGGCAAGTTCTTCTCCGACCACTCCGAAGCAATTTCAGGGTGTGTTGTCTGCAAATCGTTAAACCCTTTCAGGAGTATGTACCCACTGCAATACGGGCAACCTGTTTTATTTATTGTCCTGCTCTTAACAGCAGCTTCCCACTCGTGTCCTTTCTCTCATCTCCAAATCACTTTCTTATGAGAACCAATAGAAACTTCTGTCGGTTTTATCTTATTCTTTTCCGACCACTGCTTTTCCAGTAGCGGCTCTAATGTCGCCAAATCGTTAATCCCTGCAATCACTCTCGCACCGGAACATATCGGTATGCACTGCTCTTAGAAAACGATTTAATATTTACCCTAACAATGGGTTCTTCTGGACATGCAACGGTAAAGGGTAAATCTCAGGAAAGGCCTGACATTAATAATGTTCTCTCTTTTGAAATGGATACAGATCAATCATGTTTCCTCTCTGTAATTAGCGGAATAGAAAGTCTGAAAGATAAATATGGAGATATGCAGGATATAAAATAAGTGGAGTTGTCGATAAATTTCGATTTATATGAACAATTCACATTCTTTTCTGACTGAGCAAGCCTTTTTAATTGCCATACCCGCAACTGCCGTCATAAAGCCACTTACCTTCCGAGCATGCTTTGGACATACGGCTACGCACCGCATACATGAAATACATTTACTTTTATCTGTCATTCCTGGCTTTTTCCTGTCAATTGCTCCTGCAGGGCATTTATCCGCACATAATCCACAACCAGAGCATGAAGCATTTGCTTTTGGAATCAGAACTGCACTAGATTTTTTATATGGTCTATTCCCCAGAATGCTTGGCGTAGATTCATTACCACTTCCCGTTTTTTCTAATATTTGATTACCAAATTCAGTTAATTGATTGTCATCATTTTCATCCGGTCTTCCGGTCGCATACTGATGCAAAATAGAATGCTCCGCAACTGCTGATACAGCTGCAATCACATGAAAACCTGCTTTAACAGCATAATCTTCCATCTGTACAAGCGTATTCTCATATGCTCTGTTTCCGTATACAGCAACAATCACACACTTACACTGATTACCTTTCATCTTCGCAAGCCGATCTAATGCAAGCTGTGGTGCTACTCCACCAAAAGAAGGCATTGCAATCACAGCTATGTCTTCTTTTGTTAATGAAATGGAACTAAAATCCAAATCTGTTTTTGAAAGGTCTATGTCTTTCACTTCATTCCAGAATTTTGTCATCGTATTTGCTACCTTTTCAGTTCCACCTGTTGGGCTAAAAATAATTCTATATTTGTTCATTTTATATTTTTCTGACCTCCGATTTAATCTGCTTTTCCTTCACATCTATCCCATTGCCTACAAACACCCAAAATGGTCGAGTTGCCGGATTGGTTGTCATCCGTTTTCATTTTCCAAAAATCATCCCAAAATGCCTGACATCTAATCCACTGTCTCAAATCGTGACATCTAATCCGAGGTTACAACCTGACACACTTTTTGCAGTAGATATGTTTCAATATAAGAAAACCGAGCTTTTTCGGAAGTCTGGCTTCAAATCCAACCCTCCGAAAAAGCCCGGAAATACACCGCTTTCTGGCACTTGATTTTATTTTCTTGACATCAAGACTACCGTCTCCACATGCGGTGAAAGTTACTTCTTATACTAAATAGCGAAACTGGTAGCTTTTGCGAAATTATTTCTATCTCTATAGTGGGGATAGGTAAACCTCCCCACTATAGAGAGCATCTCGACACTTATTGCATGTCACTTCAACTGAAGTTGTACACCTTTTTTAGTTTTAGTAAGGATTATCTTTTTATTACCAGTACATTCTATGTTATTTTCACTATCTGTCAAAACAAGTAACTTCGAATCTTTTATTTGAACAGCTTCATTAAATAATTCCTTTATTACCTGTTCTAAATTGTTTGGATATATATACCAATCTAATTTTTTGCAATAGTGTTTTCTATTATCCTCCCGATTCGTGGACAAAATCACTTCTATCGGAAGTTCTATATTACTGCCAACCACAGGTATTGTTAAGCTTGCATGGCGTGTCAAATTAATACAATCAAACGGATGTCTCCCTCTGTATTCTAAGAACAATTTATACAAATACAATACATAGCTTCTGTTCAATCGGCCAATTCTTCTATACGGATATTCTATGCAACCATCTTGATCTTTTTCATAATGCACGATAGATGTTAATCGCGGCGAAAATTCCGACTCCAGAACCGCATTCATTTTATCACCAACTGTTTGTTTAAGTTCATCTATATTTCTCAAAAACTGTTGGATTTTTACATATGTATCACACAAGTATGGCGATATTATATCCTGTATTACAGGATCAAGTTTTTCGTTTAAACTTATTTTACATTTTCCGTCTTTATTAAAACAACATAATCGTATAACTACATTATCAAGATATACCCTTGATGAATATTTGATTTCTAACCCTTTCGGCTGCTCTGTATCGGACTCCCTAAAATTATTAACATACATATACTCCAAATTTTTCTCATATTTTTCAATATCCTTTTGACTAACAACCGAAGCCTTAACCAATTCTATCACAGCGTTATTTCCACTACGCGATTGGCTAATCATTAGATCGCAATCTTGTCCTACAAGAATATAATAATTCCCGTTACTATCTCTAAAAATATCGCCGGCAGCCGGAGGTTGGTAATATTGATTAATGCTTAAATCAAACGCTTCAAATGTATTCAATTTTTGCATTTCACTTGAATATTGAATATCTTCATCATTCAATATATCCATCATTTGAGTAAGCCTTATAATATCAAATATTTCATTATTTACGTTAAGTTTATATTGAAATAGTAAATTGAGCCAATCCGTTACTACCTTATAATTTGTAACACCTTCATTAGATGCCATCTTAGCAAAATAGTATGCAATGTCCTTGTTTACTATAGCGTCATCAAAAGCTTCTTCTAATATCTTCTGATATACATTCTTCAACTTGAATAGTAGCAAACTATATGCACTCTTAGCCAATGCAATCTGCAAACCATCTGGTGCATCCTTTGACACATGCTCTGCAAAAACTTTACTGCTAATTTTTTCTTCCTTTTCTTTAGAACTCAAAATAGCAGCAACAATATTTTTTCTACCATTCTCATTAATTTGTTCAATTTCTTGTAGAATTTCATTAGCTCTTTGTTCTTCTTCCAACTGATTATCAATGATACATATTATCGTTTTATTCGCTTGGCCATACTCATTCAAGTCCTTCGCAAAGGAATCTTTCGTTTTTGCGTTAAAATTTGTATATATCTTGTATTTTTTCCATTCACCATCATTATAAATATAATCATTGAAGATTTGTTCAAAATAACTTGGAATCTGAACACCCAACCCGTATTGATTCAATATTGAAGCAAACTTTACCATGTCCTTTACGTCAATATTTGCATAATTTTTTCGCAGTTTTACTCCTATGAGGCCACCATCTTGACCGCCTCCTTCAATAATTGAGAACAACGTTTCAATATCATCCCTAGGTATCTCATTTTCCCAATCAATAGCCTCTATATAACCACTCACAGTGGCACTATATTCCTGCAATTCATCTACAAAATCTGCGCCTGCATCCTTTAATTCAACATACAATCTTTCTCGACTATTACCATTTAATCTTGCCAGTCCATAAAAAAGGCTTTCTTTGCTATTTTTAAACGCAAAATCATCTTCTAAAAATATGATAGTATCGCAGTTCGTAATTCTAAAAAATTTATCATATGTTATAGCCATTTTAACCCTCCTCATCTACCATAGATATAAGGAATTTATAACGATTACCATATGAATTTCGTTCAGATAGTAATTCGATATTTGCATTGAATGAATTTAATATTTTCTTCACTATATATAACCCCATTCCCCTGCCTTCATGATTTGGCTTACCAGATTCTAGAGGTTCGAACAAAATATCCTCCATCGTTTTAATTACACCTGTTCCTGTATCGTATACCACGATATCACTTCCATATGGTTCTACTGTTATCTGATCCCTTTCCGAATACTCATATACATTATCTACCTCCGCAAATTTTCTTCTTTTATCAATCCAGTAAATTGAATTATTAAACAAATTGTAAAAAACATGTATTAAAACGCCTTTAGGAACAAACCACGATAAACCTTCTGTTTTGCAAACTATATTAATGTCATTATCCTTGATTGTTTTTACCAGATTTTCTTCTATGTTTTTTACAACTACTTGTATTTGTTGAAGTATAAATTCATCGTAAGTACCTTTTTTGATAAACGTATTCTCTAGAAAAGAATATAAATTCGCCACATCATTCATTTTTCCTGCAACAATTGAATAACTTGTTTGAATCGGGTAAACATGTGTGTTATAAACTTTTACGTTTTTTTGTGCTACAAAGTAATCCTTCAAATAGCCAAAATGTTCTTCGATATTTTCATCTATACCCGTTTTACTAATAGAATGCAACTCATGCGTAATTGTCTCCGTTATTAATCCATTTGCCATTAATTTGTAATTGTTGTAAGACTCTACTTCTATTGCTTTTAATTGTTCATCCGCTTCTACTAATAAATTAGCTGCTTGCTTTTGTACCTTTTCGTTTTCTCCAAAATGCTCTGTAACATTTTGAAAAACCTTTTCCATCTTTTCATACAAACTGATTGGCATAGATGCTTTTTCACCTTCAATTTTAATATTGCCACTAAATTCTTTAGTGATTTTCTGCATCTCAGCCATTACTCGCTTATTACGCATAATGAACTTTTCAATGTCCGTTGAATTTTTCTTTACACGCTTCGATATATTATCTTCCAATAATCCATTTTCAGTAAGCAAGACTTTAATAATATCATTTGACTTTCTGTTTAATTCATAAAATAAATTATTGAAAACAATACCTATCAGCATCTTAAATGCATAAGAAACTTCATTCTGATTTATATCTAGTCGAGAGCTAATCTCCTGAATATTTTTCTGCTCTGGATCTCTTACTGAAACATATCCTACTGTATTACCCAAATCAAATCTATACCATTGTTGACCTTTCGTCCTGAATTGTTGCAGTTTAATCCAGTCATTTTCCTTATCTCCCAAAAAGCCGATTCTATATACATCACGATATAGCTTTATACCATTATAATCCTTTAAAAACTCCTTTAATGCTTTTAAATTATATTCCTGATCTTTTTCGATTTCTTTTAAAGACTCAATTATTATGTTCTCTCCTATTGCTGCATTCTGTTTAAACGAAAAAATTTCACCCGAAATAGGCACTATTTTTATTAGTGCTTTCATACATTCATTTGCTTTTTGTTCCGCAAACTCTTTTCTTATATTTTTATCTGTTATACCCAGCTCGAACATGTCATAAAATGTCTGTGCAACTAAGTCAAACAACTCATCGTAACGCACTTCTTGTACAAGAACATTTTCGATTCTATCTCTATTTGTATCTAACAATTCTTTATAAAATCTATGCTCTTTTTTGAGCCGTTTAAATGCTTCAGGCTTCGCCAAAACTCTATGAACACGCTCTATATACCAAGGTTGCAAACTAAGTTCATACTTTAATAGTATTTCTCCCCCATTTTCAACAATTCTAAACTTATGAATGCTCTCCGAAAGTTGCAACATTTTATCCGGAAAATCAATATCTAATTCTATATTGTTATAATACATTTGAATTGTAGTTTTCTTATTTACTTTACTAAAAGGTGAAATCAAAAAATTAATAGCCGATTTTAACTCTCTATTAACTACTAAACTTGAATTATCAAAATGTAATACCATCTGAGCCGGAGTTTCTAAAAAATCGCTAATATTAATTCCTAGAATCCATAATCTTGTATAACTCTCTCCCATTTTCCTTACTTTTTTATATGGAACAAAATAATCACTATTACTAGCACTACTTATTTCATCCCAATTAATGAACGTCAATGTAGCAAACGGTTCTGATTCAGATGCAGTTTCAACCAGTAAATATTTTCCTAATCGTTGTACCGCCAATCTACCGATACCCTTTTCTCCCAACGTTGTCTCACCATTATTGTTTTTCAAGTCTGTCCCAATTTCCAGAAACCCTTTTTCCAGTTGAAATTCATTCATACCTTTACCGTTATCTTCAACAATCAACAAAGGCTCACCCAAAAGAGACCGGGGTACTAGTTCGGATATGTCATCCATGCATACAGGAATTGAAAATTTTTCTGCCCCACCTAACATGTTACCATCTTCAAAAAGCAGAAGCTTTATATTTGGTGCTTTAGCATCAATGGAATTTTTTATCAACTCAATAATAGCCACTTCGGAAGTGGTAATTAAATCCTTTCCTAAATGCTTAATTACTCTTGGACTAATTTTTATTTGTTTATGCTCCATTTTTTTGTCCTTTCTACACATCATATACTTGACTAACAAGTTCTTTAAGTGTTTTTGCTATACATTCAGCCATCAAATAAGGAACACCATTTCCTATCATCTTAAACATAGCTGTCAAAGGAATATCATTAGGTAAAATAAATTTTTCTGGCAAAGATTGTATTGCCATTGCTTCAGCAACTGATAATCGACGTACTTTATAAGGGTGTAAATGCACCTCATTATTTCCGTATGCTGCTGTTGGAGAATATTTCCAGCGATGAAGTCTCTTAAACGATTTTCTTTTTGTATCACCTTCAAATATTCTTTTGATTTTTTCTAATCCATCCTTCACAGAAAACACCTTATTCTGGTTTGGATGTTCCGTGACCTTGTTTTTCCTAAACCAATATTCTACTGTTAACGATTCCGGTACGTCATACACAAAATCTCGCTTACTATTTTCCTTAAATTCTTCAGCAACCGGCCAATTTAAGCTTAGAATTTTTTCTATGTCAAATTGTTTATATTTCTCCCACGGAAAGCTAAAGTAGTTTCTCTCGTCAACATTAAGCACTCCTTTTCTTCTAAAATCATTTCCCCAAAATCCCACCATTAAAATTCTCTCTCTAAACTGCGGAACCCCATAACTTAAAGCATTCACAACCTTATCAGATATTACATAACCACTATGCGTTACTTTCATTTTCATTTCATTGTAAAACCTTCTATGCTTTTCCGTTTTTACAAGTCCCTTCACATTTTCAAATAGAAAAAAATCCGGTTTGCATCTAACAATCAAATCAAAATACGTTTTTGTTAATCTTCCGTTTTTCCCCGATGCACCTCTATTCTTTCCTCCTATCGAAAAATCTGGACAGGGAGGTCCTCCAATAAATCCAACAACATTGCCTGCTGCTTTTTCTTCTTGAATCATTCTTATTAATTTCTGCTTATTTTTACCCTTTGTATAAACCAAAGCACTTTTATTTGAATATCCTAAACGAGGCTCTTTTATTAGTAAGTTTCTTCTAGAAAACCTATATGCCTCCATAAAACAACTTTCATACTCATTTACAAACACTATTTCATAACCATTTTTTTCAAATGCTAAATCTAAAATTCCCACACCCGAAAAAAATGAAAATATCACTATATTTGGCATTTTATTTCTCAATCCTATCTGCTATTTTTTTATATTGCTGCTGATTAGAAGACGTCTTTTCAATCGGTTTTATTACTCCAGAAACGGTATTTACATAATTCAAGAATAAAGTTCCTAGCAACAATCTGTCACTTCGTGGAATGCGTTTCCACTCATAGCCTTTGAACAAATCTTTAACCAAAAATATTTCATCCACCTCAACAAAATCTATTTCATATATTGCTCTCTCTAATAATTTATTGACATCAGACATTTTCTTCCTCCGCTTATTCATCGTTGTAAACAATGTTGTTGACAACAATTATAACATACTGCAACGGAAAGCACCAGTTCCTTTTGTAAATAAATATGGAATGACTTTATACACTTCTGTTTTTCATATTTATTTGCACTCAATCTCCGTCCCATCCAAGAACACCACCACCAGCACTCCATCCTCAAACACCTTTATATGATCCAATATCTTCAACATAAAGTTCGTATCCATTTCCACTAGCGGCTCTACTCCATCCGTGTACTCCATAAACTTCTCCGCCCGATATCCGGCCAACAAATCCTCTCCTTGTATTTGCTTCTGCCACCATTCTAGAAAGCTTTCTCGGTTCTCAACCAATGCGTTCCAAGCCAATAAATACGCTTTTACCAACGTCTCCTCCTCTACATGTCGGTTAGTGCAGCCTACCACACCCTTAACCTTGTACCGCTCACTGCACTGCCATACCTTCCGGTCAACACCTGTGCTGCTCCGCCAGCCTTTCCGTGCAAATACTTTATTACAGTCTCCGCAAATTATCTTGAATGCAAATGGATTGCTTTCCGGCCGGTGGGAATAGGAGTTTGTCCCATGCTCCTCCAGATACTTTTTCCTGCGTTTTATTTCAAGCTGTACACATTCCCATATCCGCTTTGAAATGATGGCATCATGGTCATCCTCCACATAAAACATCTGAATTTTCCCTTTGTTCTGCGTCCGTTTCTTGGTGAGGAAATCCACCGTATAACTTTTCTGCAGCAAGGCATCACCCTTGTATTTTTCATTTTCCAACATACTCATTAAGGTTGTGGACTGCCACTTCGTACCGCCATCCCAATTTTTCACGCCTTCTCGTTCAAAAATCCTCTTGATGTAATCGGTTGTTTTTCCGTCCATGAATTCCTGATACAACCGAATTACAATCGGCTCCTGTGTCCTGTTGATTACCAGCTTCCCCGTTTCATCCGTATCGTAGCCAAGAAAACGCTTTGTACTCATTTTGTGTTTTCCTGTTTCAAACCTTCTACGAATTCCCCATGTGCAGTTCTCTGAAATGGACCGGCTCTCATCCTGTGCCAGTGAGGAAAGAATGATCAGCAGCACTTCGCCCTTTGCATCGAGGGTATTGATATTTTCCTTTTCAAAAATAATCCCTATCCCCAAATCTTTCAATTCTCGCACATAGTTCAAGCAGTCCAGCGTATTTCTTGCAAATCGGGAAATGGACTTAGTAATAATCATGTCTATTTTCCCCGCCCTGCAATCAGCAATCATGCGGTTGAATTCATCCCTCTTTTTGGTATTGATTCCCGAAATTCCTTCATCCGCATAAGTCCCTACATATTCATAAAGAGGATTTTGCTAATATAATTTGTGTAATAATTGACCTGATTCTCATAGCTTAATAACTGTTCTTCTTGGTCGGTTGACACTCGGCAGTACGCTGCCATTTTCAATTTCTGCACTGACTGTGCTGTTCCTGATTCCGCAGTCGAAATCTGCTTTGCTGGTATAACAGTAATGCTTCTTGCCATTTTTAATCACCTCCTCAACTACTGTCTGTTCCGCAATATTCAATCCCTGCAATTCTGCATCATCAATTCGTATCCCTTTACACGCCTTGACTCCCTTTTCAATGTAGGTGCTGCAGAGCCATTGAATTTTCTTCTTGTAAACCTGTCTGCGCCGGAGCGTTTTTCCGCAGTAAGGGCAAATCAGCATTCCGCTTAAGGGATAGCGGTTCTGGAACTTCATTGTGCTGTCCTGTCCGATATTCCTGTCACGCTTCCGCTGTTCCCTGACTTCCTGCACCTTTTCCCATACCTCAGGCGTTACGATTGGCTCGTAGTTTTCCGAAATGTAATAACTCTGCACTTCCCCGTTGTTTTTCCTTGTATAGTTTCTTTTGTTTTCAGGGGTATAATACTTCTGCAGATGGAAATCCCCTTTGTACTTTTCATTGCAAAGCATCCCGTTGATGGTCCCACTTTCCCATGTAGTTCCCGTCACCATTTTCACGCCCAGGTAATCAAGCAGTTCCCCAATCCTTGACGAGCCAACATTCATCAGATAAAGGTCAAAAGTCAGACTGACAATTTCCGCTTCCTTTCGGTTCACAATCAAATCTCCATATTCGTTTTTATCATAACCGAGGAAACGAGAGGTGGTAATCATCACTTCCCCTCTCTCAAACTTCTTCCGAATGGACCATTTAGTGTTTTCACTCATGCTTCTGCTTTCTTCCTGTGCAAAAGAAGCGAGGACGGCAAGCATCATTTCACCGTCCCCTGATAGAGTGTTAATGTTCTGTTCTTCAAAAAAATTACCGACACCCAGTTCTTTCAGTTCCCTTGCGAACTTTAGAACGGTGACGGTATTTCTTGCAAATCTCGATATGGATTTTGTAATAATTAAATCAATTTCTCCTGCCCTTGCCTTCTCCATCATTCTCTGGAACTGTGGGCGGTTTTCACAATAGCCGGATATACCCTAATCAGCAAATACTCCGATAAATTTATATTCCGGATTTCCAGTAATCAGTCTCTCATAGGTTTCCATCTGGTTTTCAAGAGAGTCTTCCTGTCTTCTGCTGTCTGTGGAAACTCTGGCATAAGCACAAACCCTTTTCTTTTGTAAGACCGAAGCTGGTCGTTTGTTAATCACTTTTACTCGCACGTTACATCACTTCCTTCAAAAAACCTTTTCTTAAACTCATGAATTCTTCGGAAAATGGCCTGTGCATCTTCTACCTTGTCAATGCACACCACATCCGCATTTTTCTTACTGCAAATCAGCATGAACTCCATAAACTGTCCCCAGTTACGGGCAATCGTGGCAGCCCTCATGGTAACCACCACATCTATCTTCTTTGCTGCGATTTCCGCTTTCAGACGATTAAATTCTTTTCTGTTCGGGTCGGCTCCTGAAGCTTCCTCAAAGAATATCTGCAAATCCCATTTCTGTTTTCCATATTCTTCTTCCAACCGCCTCATTACATCGTCCAGATATTTTTCATAGTCTCTGTCACGATGGTTGACTCTGCAGTAAAAAGCCACCCTATTTATCGTTCCTGCATTCACCATATAAATAAGTACTCCTTTCGTTTTTGGTAGTGTATAAATCACTCTAAACCCCTGTAAAGTCAAGCAATTCTACGGTTTCCACCCACTCTTTTTTCACTCTGCCCAAACTTGTCAGGAACCGAAAAAAGCAGCCGGACAGAAACCTGTTGTCTCTGTCCGGCTTGCTTCTAAACCTTCTCGGCATAATCCATTGAAATCCATCCATCACGATTTTTCTGATAAGATTTCAGAAGCCCCCAAAGGCTCGCACCCTTGCCTTCTGCTTCTTCCACAATAGTGAAAGCACCTTTTCCGGTGTACTTACCTGTTTTGTCGTAGTCTGTTCCCGGACCCTTGCGGATGTTCAAATCTTCGATAGATACTCTCACAAGATACGGTGTGAATGTAGCATTGGAATAAATCACTTTACCGGATTCATCAAATACGGAATATCCCTCATTTTCATCTGCACACCTCTTGGCATTTTCCAAACTATGGAATGCCCCCTTCTGTGTAGCAGCATCCGCCCATGTCTTACGCACACGATACCAGACTTCTTCCGCTTCTGCTGTCTCGTTCTTAATTCCAATCATGGCATTTAAGATTGTAATAATCTTTGCACCATATCCGGCTCCTGCTGCCCATCCCCTTCCATCTGGATTTTCTTTCTGTCCAAGCCACTACACATATTCAGCACAGCCTCTTGTGACATACTTAAATCGCGGATCAACGCATTTATACTTCAAATCCACTGTGGAAGCATAGGCTTTCAAATGCTGAACCTGTGCCCTGATACCAAACTGTGGTGTATGCATAAACTGCAGTAGTCTGCATGGCTGTCATTTCATTGACGCTCTTTCCGCTGGTGCTTCGTCCGAAATTGAACGAATACTCACCATTGCTGTAATTCCGTACAGGCTTATCCCTCGCCTGACCGAAACCAAACAAACTTTTTATTCCCATCTGCTATCCCTCTCTTTCTTTTTGTATCTGCCTGTGATAAAATCGAATCTATAAACATCGAAAAAATTCATAAAAATTTAGCAATTAAAGGCATTGATTTTTTGCTGTAAATTGCATATAATAAAAACACAGATAGAAATATCTGTGCAGCAGTTAGAGCGTCCAGTTAAAATGCTCGTTTAAAAGCGGTTAGATTGTCCAATTAAAACAATCGGTTAACAGCAGTGGGTGGAGTAATCCACCCGCTTTTTTACTTTTCAGGAGGCTCTATGGATTGGTTCGTTGCCGATAAAATATACATAAATTACCTGACACAGTTTGATTCCCGTGTCGGATATGTGGAGTATGGGGAACGTTTGAAACTCCATGTGGGAATTCTTCTTACTATCGGAGATTTCCACTACTATGTCCCTATTTCCTCTGCAAAACCAAAACATCAGAAGATGTCCAACAGTCTGGATTTCCACAAACTCCAGGATGAATCCACCGGATATCTTTATGCGGTATTAAATATCAATAATATGATTCCGGTTCCTGATAACTGCCTTACTCAGTTAAAATATAATCAGGTAGGAAGTTTCCGTTCTTTCAGCAACGAAAAGGAAAAAACCGACTATGTTTACCTTCTCCAGAAAGAAAAAGCCCTGATTGACAATGTTCAGGACACTCTGCAAAACAAAGCCCTGAAATTATACCAGAAGTGCATTGCCAAGCCGGATTCTTCCCTTGCTGCAAGATGCTGTAATTTCAAAATGCTGGAAGAAAAATGCAGTTCTTATTCCGATACATAAACAAAACCATGATCCTTCAAACCTCTCCATCTGCCGGAGAGGTTTTCTTTCTTAAAAAACAAGAATTCCCCTGCCATCATATACACTTCCCTCGCTGCCCTGATTACGAATTGCACGGTCAAGTGCCATGACGGTTGCGGCTGCAGCATCAATTTTCTCTGTGGATTTTTCTTTATCCATTTTGATATTTCCGGCAGGGTCTTGTCTGACATACACGTTGTCCATCATCCAACGAAGAACCTTATGCCCACCGTGGGCAATTCGCTCCTCAAGTGTCAGCTTCATAAGTTCCTTCGTTGGCGGACTCATATCTTTGTACCCCTGCCCGAAAGGAACAACAGTAAATCCCATTCCTTCCAAATCCTGTACCATTTGCGTTGCTCCCCAACGGTCGAAAGCAATTTCTTTTATATGGTACTTCGTTCCAAGTTCCTCTATAAATTTCTCTATAAAACCATAATGAATGACATTTCCTTCCGTAGTTTCAAGACACCCTTCTGCTGTCCACACATCATAAGGAACATGGTCCCTTCTGACACGGAGTCTCATATTATCTTCCGGTATCCAACAGTATGGTAAAATGATGTATTTCTCTTCATCATTTCTCGGTGGAAACACAAGTACAAATGCCGTGATATCTGATGTTATTGATGCTACAGGAATGTGATGAGCAAGAGGCAGCCGAGATTCTTCCAGCAATTGAATACCTCTTAGCACTTATACATAAAAGAGGTAATTCAAACGAGTAAAGGAACCAGCTAATCCGTTGTGATTCTGGTTCTTTTCTTTTTGTTGCCATCTCCAAATTTTACTCTTGTAATATTTCAATTATTACGCGAGTAAGATTTCAAGTCAATCTGTTTTTTCTGAAATTGACAACCACATAAATAGCGTCTATAATATTTTTATTACAACTGTAAGATTTAAGGAGGGATTTGAAATGAGCGATTTACCACAGATTTCTGAAGCTGAATTTGAAGTTATGAAAATCGTATGGAAACATGCGCCGATCAGTACAAATGAAATAACAGATAAATTATTACAGACCACAAGCTGGAGTCCGAAAACGATACAGACTTTAATCAAACGCCTTGTGACCAAAGGCGCTCTGACTTATGAAAAACAGAGCCGAGTGTTTGTTTACACCCCAGTCGTGAAGGAAAGCGAATACATCGGCCAGGAAAGCAATTCTTTTCTGGAACGATACTATGACGGAGATATCACTGCCATGCTGTCTGCCTATATAGAAAATGACAGACTGTCTGAAACAGAAATAGATACCCTCCGCTCCCTTCTTTCAAAGAGGTCAAAAAAAGGAGGCAATTAACGTGGCTGATTTTATGATACGCTTTTTAATATGCAATGTATTTATCAGCGGTATCATCGGAATTCTTTTGATAGCCAAGCGGATATTCAAAGACAACCTTTCCAGCCGTATGCAGTATAATCTGTGGTTCCTGCTTCTTGGGTTGCTGACATTTCCCTTTATACCGTTCCGTCTCATCGGATTTCCACAAATCTTCTCGTGGCTTGGTAACTTAAGAAGCTCTCCTGCTTCTGGTACCGCAACCGCTATAGGAGAAGCTGTGGGAATTAATCCAGCAGGAAATACAGACTGGATGAATGACTTCGCACTTTCTGTAAATAGCGAGACACCATCCATTGCCGGATACATATTGTTAGGGATATGGATTGTAGGCATTTTTGCAATGATTATATTGGTAATCAAATCCTCTCTCCGTTTACGCAACTTGGAGAAATCTGCACTTCCCCTTCAGAACAAGGAAGTCCGCAGACTGTATCATCACTGCTTAGAAGAGATAGGGATTCACAGAGATATTCCTGTCTACAGTACCGCATTTTTGAAATCCCCGATTATTGTTGGACTTTTGAAACCGTGTATTTATCTTCCGATTCATCTGATCTCTGATTATAACGAATCCGATATGCGGTATATGCTGTTACATGAACTGCAGCATTACAAGCACCATGATGCTATTGCCAGTTATCTGATGAACCTTGCTGGAGTGGTATATTGGTTCAATCCTCTTGTTTGGTACGCTCTGAAAGAAATGCGTAATGACAGAGAGGTTGCCTGTGACACCTCCGTTTTGAAGATGCTTGA
Organism: Clostridium sp. AM27-28; assembly: GCF_003480955.1. Classification (NCBI taxonomy): domain Bacteria; kingdom Bacillati; phylum Bacillota; class Clostridia; order Eubacteriales; family Clostridiaceae; genus Clostridium; species Clostridium sp. AM27-28. The sequence goes on along the minus strand of NZ_QUJT01000007.1, from coordinate 114,869 downwards.
AGAGGATGCTTACGAAGATTATGGCAATACACTGATTAACTTTGCAGAGAAGGTTTCACTTACTCCTTTTCCGTTTTCTGCCGGCCTTGGTGGAAACATGGGGCAGATGAAACGGAGAATTATTAACATTGCCTCTTATGAGAAGCCGACATTTATGAAGAGAATAAAAGGTACAACTGCATTCATGTTGACTGCTGTCCTTCTACTTGGATTCGCACCTTTTATTTCTACATACGCAGCAGATGGAAGCTACTACCAATGGGATTCCTCTTCTGAGAATGTTACCTATGTAGACCTCTCCACATACTTCGGAGAATACAAAGGTAGCTTTGTTTTATATGATTTAGAAAATGATGCATGGAGCATACACGACATGGAGCATGCCACCTTACGAGTTGCTCCAAACTCCACCTACAAGATATATGATGCCCTGTTCGGATTGGAAGAAGAGATCATTACACCGGAAAATTCGTTCATTGCATGGAATGGCGAAACCTATCCATTTGAAGCATGGAATGCGGATCAGACTTTACAGTCTGCAATGAATTCCTCCGTGAATTGGTATTTTGAATCTGTGGACGAACAGCTTGGAACCGCTGACATTTCCAACTATATTGAGGAAATTGGGTATGGAAACGAAAATATAAGTGGTGATTTCTCCACTTATTGGATGGAATCTTCCTTGAAGATTTCCCCAATAGAGCAGGTCGAACTTCTAACCAGGTTGCAGAATAACAGCCTTGGCTTCGCCCCTGAAAATATCAATGCAGTAAAAGATGCCATCTGCCTTTCCTCTTCCGATGCCGGAACATTCTACGGAAAGACCGGAACCGGACGTGTGGATGGCCAAGATGTGAACGGATGGTTTATCGGCTATATCGAAACTGTAGATAATACATACTTTTTCGCTACCAACATTGGTGCAGACAGCGATGCTACCGGAGGCAACGCAACTGAAATAACCATGTCTATCTTGTCCGACATGAATATCTGGAAATAAAGAAATCGGGTAAAGGTCATAGTCGTATAATCCTTTGCCCGATTTTTTTATTTTCACTTTATGCATAAAAGCGTTTCAATTATCCAGTTCTATACGTCAAGAATTAGATTTATCATTGATGTATTCTATAATTTCTCCAATAAAAAAAGATATAAATGTCCCAATTGAAACAAACAAACTATCTCTATCACCTAATGATTCAATGAAGATTGAAAATGTAAACGTAAAGTTACTATACATATAATCATAAAAAACGTATTTCAGAGAACCTATCAAGAGCATCAACCCGAACGAAATTAATGCATATATTAGGCACAGCAAAAAGCTAATGTCAATGCTGCGTTTGACAATGATTTTTCCCATAAAAAAACCTAAAATAAAAACCCCAATATCAATATATGTATATATAATTAAAAAACCCAAATAGGCTAAGGCCGCATTATATTTGGGAAATAAATAAAAACAAAGAAAATAAGCCAAAGCCACACATACAAAATATACTAAAAATGGAGAATACGTTCTAACAAACTTTCTCATAAAAACACCTCACACCACATGTAGATAATCGAATTAAAATCAAAAGCTTATCTTAATTTATTTCATGCTCTTCACTTCCAGTCGCTGACCATGATGTTTTACCACTACTGACCACATCTTTTGTAGACATACTATATGCAAATATATCAAGGATCTCCGCCTCTGAGATATACCATGAACCATCTGTGTTTTTCTTACTTCTGTATAAAACATATAATTCGCATTTTTCATTTTCCGAAAGTCTGTCATATGCAAGAAATTCTATTATTTCCTCATTCTCATTTAAGATAACTCTGGAATTTCCACTCGCGCTATATGATATCATAAAATCACATCGTTCGTCTGCGAAGTATTGTTGATATATAGTACGATATCCATCATATATTTCATTTGTTTCCATTAATGTCACATAATCACATATCGCAGAAATAGAAATATCATCCTCTTTCATATTTTCCATTAATTCATCCATTAAATCGTGTTGAATGACAAAACCATTATCCTGTGAACTGAATATTCTAATGGTCTTTCGTGGCATCATTCCCTGCGGTCCTGCTCCTGTAACATAGTTTATGATGACAATCACATCCTTTGCACCATCTCCATCTATATCCTGAAATCCAACTGCCTCTACGCTGTCAAACATACCTACGTTATCATTCTCAGTACTATTGTTTTCAAAATAAGCTGGGAAATGGTACACAATTTGATTGTCCTTAGCCAGCACAAATGAGACATCTTCCCAAAGCGTATCATAAGTCGGTAGATAAGACACAAATCGTACCTCGCCCCAATCATTCAAATCCACCTCAAAGGATTGTTCGGTTATAACCCGGCTTTCATCTAATTTCTCTTCTGATGGATAGTCCACTTCAATATCTGCAATATCTGTCAATTGCTGTATTTCTTTCGTACCATCAAAATATAAAATGACTTGCTCATCAAATTGTTCTTCGCCTGACAGGATTACTTCTACATAGTCCTCATACCATGTAACTTTCCAACAACTACTGGTGATGCTTCCACCGTCATTGTGCAATTCAAAATCTGTTTGAGATATCTTATCTTTGCCTTCCATAAGGACTAATCGTCCACTTGCTGAACCAAAAGGCCAGTCTGGTTCTCCGACTGCCTGAAGTGTCAATTCGTATTTTCCATCCGGCGAAACAGATGTATCGCAAGTTGTCTTCTTGTAATTTACCGTATACGAAATGCAAAACCAAAATACTACAAACAGTGCAATGAGCGAGCCCATAATACATAGCATAAATTTTTTCATTGATATAGCCCCCTTTTTAATGTCCTCGTATATCCAGTTCTTTCAATAGAGAATTTTCGCTTTCCCATGAATATACAATGTAATATCCGGCGTCATTTATTTCTTTCCCAAAATTCAGAGTTTCGTTGTCAATCACATCAATAGACTGTCCTTCCTGAATTTCCACAAGATACTCCCATTCATTGCTTCTGTGATCCGAATAGTAATCATCCAGTTCTTTCAAGGACAACTCGCTCTGAATTAGAATCGCACCAAAATATTGCATCCCGTTTCCGTTACCTGTCAGCTTCCCTGCCCGTGATATTGACTCTATCAGTTCCGTTTTCTCTGGCAGTGGTGTTTCACATAATTCCTTTTCCACTTTATAGGCAATGTTATTATTTATGAATGAAATGGATATTACTCCGCCTATCAATACAACTGCTACCAATGTTCCAACTAATTTTAATTTTTTCATGTGTCCTCCTTTCTTTTCTTACACATGTAAGATTATCATAGAACACCATTATCATCAAATCATTCTTTAATCCGGTATTGGTAATCGGGTATCTGCATAATTCCGTCATTTAGGATTTCATTCCCCAAATACTGAAAACTGCCATCCTCTGCAAATCTTACCGTAAGTTCATGGGTAATGACTGCATCATCGCAAATGACCATGTCGCAAACTGCCTCCACCGCTAACGTAACCGTCCCATCCTCATTTTCTTTGATGTCGACAACCTCCGGCAGAGATGTCCCAAAGAAGGTAGGCGCATAATTAAAGCATCCAAGTCGCACCCAATAATAGGTCTGGTTTTCCTCATCAAATACTGCGTAATCCCGTATCTGCTCTGCTGTTATCGGAAGATATTCCATAATCAGACTTTCAAATTCTTCTTTTGGGATACCATTTGGATAATCTTCGGAATTAAATTTTTCTCCATATTTCATTCCATACAGATATTCAAACATCCCGTTATAATCCAACTCATTCAGATTTTCTATATTCCAGTTTGAACACAAAAGGTTATTTCCCTGATATCCAAGACCTCGAACACAACGTTCAGACATTTCACGCTGTTCCTCTGTCATAGGTTTTATTCTAATCAGGCAGCTTCCATCCACAATTTCACTGACTTCCGGTGGCTCCGGCACACACAACTCATAGCAGAACCATCCTTTTTCCGTGTATTTCCATTCCTTGAGTCTCGTATATGAAATGTACGAAATTCCCGGCTCGTTGTCAGCATTCCAGATTCCTCTTGTACTTACAACATACATATCCGTTCCATCAAAAATGAATTTCATTCTGCCCAGTCCACCATCGTTGTGGATTTCATAAATTACTACAGAACCGCTTTGCCCTTCCATACATTCTTTAAGAAAACTATCGACACTTTCATAATTCCCCATGTTAGAATACGTTACCATCGTAGCAATTGGATATCCTGTGTCCTTTACCTTCTTCTGCATTTCAAGAACCGTTTGATCATCCAAAACAACATTGGATGCTATCCCTTTATCTGCAGTTTCATAAATATCAAGATAACGTTCCATCAGCTTTTTACAGTCAGTCTCAGCTTCTTCCCTTTCCTGTTCATCTACTGGAAGGTCGTAGCCCTTTTCCCATTGTTCTGCAGCCTCTTCCTCGGCACTTTTTGTTTCCTCCGTGGAAGATACTTCTTCCGTATCTTCCACAAGAGATTCACCCACAACGCTATCTTCTTTTCCACAGGCACACACGAAACACCCAATCAGAAATACTATGATCAGTAGAATGCTTTTTCTTTTTAATGCCATAATATCATCCTTTCTTTTCATACTTGTAATAGCTTCTGACCACATCCACACTTCCGTCTTTTGAATGCAAATCGTATTTTACAAATCCGCCAAAATAACTGACTTCAAGGATCGTTATTTCTGCTTCTTCCTGTGCATCCACCTTTTCGCAAAATTCCAGTACCTGCTCTGCCTCAGTCATGTTAACTTGATTTCTGCTGTCAACAGCCGGATATCCATTTTCTCCAAGGCAATTTACAATACTGCGAATCGTTTCCAAATCAGCTATCTTGTTTTCTTCTGCTGCCTTCTTATAAAGATCTATACAGATGTTTATAATTTCTTCTGCATTCTCCTAAGGTTCTTCTGGAATAGCCTAAATATCAATTACTGTTTCCGAAACTGTATCTTCTTCCGGGGGTGCATCGCTGCACCCCGAAACACTATGCATCAGTAAAAAACTAATTACTACTAAACCACTCTTCCAGAACCAGGCGGTCTTTCTTAACAACATATCCACTTCCTCCTCTTCCTTTTACATCTTCTACCATGCTGATAATCAATATAGGACGTTCTACCGTATCTTCTGCTGTAAAAATTGCAAACCATCCTAATTCCGTACCCGAAGTATCATCCTTCGATGCCTTGATTTCTGCCGTACCTGTTTTTCCTGCTAAAAGAATGTCATCCCGATGGGCTGCATATCCAGTTCCATTAGAATCATTCACAACCTTCTTTGTTCCTTCCAATACACGACTTGCTGTCTCATTAGAAAAGGCTCCTGGAATCCAATACTCAGCTACTGCGTCTTTCTGATATACCAAATACGGTTTTATGACATTTCCCTCATTACAGAAAGCAGAATAGATACAAGCCATATGTAACGGATTCACTAAAACCTGTCCTTGTCCGTAACCGCTGTCAGCTAACTGTATTTCAGTTTCAATTCCCTCTGTATTGGAATACTGCGACTCTGCCATCTTAATCTCAAATGGCAGTTCCTCATTAAAACCAAGTCCGGTCAAAGAACTCTCCATCTCTTCTGAGCCAATCTTTAATGCTGCCTTTGCGAAATAAATATTATCGGAATAAATCAAGGCATTCTCTAAAATGACTGGTTCATATGCATGGAGTGTTGTTACATGATAAGAACCCCACGATGCATCCTTTTGCCAGCTTAAGCCTACGTTCCCGTAATCTTCCATCGGATCGATTGCTCCTGATTCCAAGCCGACTGCAGCGGTAATTGGCTTGAATGTAGACCCCGGACACCACACTTGCCGGAACCGATTATACATTGGATTATTCTCATCCTCATTAAGCGCAGTCCACTGTTCACTGGACAATCCCATAATAAAATCGTTATTGTCATAGGACGGTGTGCTGACCAAGGCCAATACCTCTCCGGTATAAGGATTCATGGCCACTGAGCAGCTTTTATCTTCCTTAAACTGTTCGTACAAGGAAACCTGCAAATTGGCATCTATCGTAAGCTGAATATCCTGCCCATGCTGTACCAGAATACAAGCCAGTTCCTCCTTCTCTTTGCCTTCCGAATTTACAATGTAAATCCTGCAACCGTTCTGGCCTTTCAGTTCACTCTCAAACAAGCCCTCCATTCCGCTTCTGCCGATTACACTATTGGCTGTATAGCCTTCTCCTGCATGTTCCTCTAAATCTTCCGCAGTAACGCTTTGAACATACCCGACCAAATGTGCAGCCGCTTCTCCTAATGGGTATTCACGCACTTCAACATCAGATATCATCACTCCGGGAATTTCCAGTAGCTTTTCATGTCTTTCCTTTTCTTTCAGCACCTCTTCGTCCGGTTCAATCTTCATCAACTCGATTTCTTCAACCCTCGGAATGGTTTTTATCGGCACAAAGGAGTCATCCTTTACCCACTGTGCCGACAGCATCTTTTCTATCGCTTCCGGAGTTGTTTCCAACAGTTCTGCAATCTGTGCAATTGCTTCCTCTCTGTTTTCCACCTTGCCCGGAACGATTCCAACCGAAGAAGCTATACCTTTTCCTGCAAGGACACGTCCGTTCCTATCCAGAATTTCTCCTCTTACTGCCTGTGTAGTGGAAACTCTTACTTTATCTGTAGAAGTCAGATTCGGAAAAATCATGGAATCATCCCAAACCAACTTATATCCATCTTCGCCCTTTAGGAAGAGTGCTTCATTCTCAAAGCTGATAGTTCCTGCAACTGTATCAAAAGAAGTCTGGTAGGTTACCGCCATTTGCTCCTCATCATATGCAATAATCTGAACAGCCATATTCTGGACTTCTATACCTTCATAAATAGCTGAATTTCGAGTTACAAAATCCTCCTGACTGACATTCCCCGATGCCTCAATATGTAGCATCGCATACATTTCTTCATACTCCTGTTTTGGAATATGATCCATGTACTCCACCAGAAGTTCTTCCGGTGTCCTCCAGGCATTTTCCTTTGTTGCCAACATTCCTGCCACGCATACTGCAGAAATTACCGCAGCTATTCCTATAACAGCAATCGCAATCCATAGAAGCCTGCTTCTTGTTTTCTTTCGCTTGTTTCTGCTTTTTCCTTTCTTCATATTGACCTCCATTCATTTTGCTTTGCTGATATGGTCATATTCTATTTTCAATGTACGTTATATCTTCAAAATATTACATTCGTAAGATTTTAAAATAAAAAAATTTCTCTTTGCTGGGTATATCGTACTATGCATTCCTCCTCTCTTTTTATTACATGCGTAAGATTTCGCAACAAAAAAATTTCGTCCGCAATCCTGCTGCACTTGTGTAAATATTACATCAGTAAGATTTATAAGTCAAGTTATCTTTATACAAAAAGGCTCCTGCCAGGAGGTATCATACATTTTCGCAAAAATGATACCTTTTAGCAAAAGCCTATTATTCAGCAGAGTCTCAAAACACCCCTCTGCTACGATATTCAAATGATTCATTCATAAGGCTACAAAACACACATCCATTTTTGCTCCTTAATATCCCACAAACCGCAGAAAATCAAGGTTTCCTTGAAAGCAGACAGACGGTTTCAATATTCCCCTGAACTTTGATTTTATACTGCATAGCGAAAGTATGCAATGTATATTCAGGATTGGGGTAGTGTTTTACTTTTTTGATATTTCTTCACATATTTTTTAACTCAAAAATATACTTGTTCTGCCGGGTATTCTGTTCCCATAATATTTCGTAACGTATCGAAATTAGTATTTCTTAAACGCCTTCCAGTTACATTTGTTTGCAAATAAAGTATATAGTCCTGCAAGTTTTGAAAATTTTCATTTTGAACATTAATATCTTTCCGTAAAAAACTTCCTATCGCAGTATTTACAGCTTTGACCTCATAATTTCTCACATTCCAATATGGATGTAATTCTAATTTTTCATATATTTCTTTTAGCATTCCATTCATTGGTTGCGGATCATTAATATGTAAAATCATTAATGAACGTGCAAACAAAATCAAACTTCTTAATTTAGAATTTTCTACATTGTTTTTATTCCCATTTCCAGTTCCACCATTACCTCTTCCTACACCATTGTTATCTTCTATGAAGATACTTCGCTTCTTTGGTACTGGTTTATTCCAACTCTTAAGCATTTTCCTTCCAATTGTCTCTGAAAAAACCGGGAAATATTGGATATCCTTGATTACGTCACAAACTCTAAACATTATGAAAGAATTTTCAATATCACGATTACCCGTTGCATAACTGCTGACAATTTTCCCAGGCAATAATTCTTCAAAAGACTCTACATCAACTTCAAAATCTTTTCCTATACTGATTCTATCCTCTCCATTTTTACAATATTCTTTCTTAAAAATTGCAATCTCATATTCATTCGCTGTTCTCAATCTTTACCCTCCAATCTTATACTATTTTTGAAATAATTTCTTTAAATCTATCCCGATCCCATTAAAATTAGGCTCTAATAATATTGATTCTTTCAAATTTTTCCAAAATGACTTCTTTATACCATCATCAAAAAAGAATTCTCGAATATCCTCATCTAAGTATATGTTTTGCTCTTTACAGTCTATAAATTTGTTCTTACCATCATCAATACATGCTTCTCCTGTAAGAATAAAAGAAAAATTACCTCTTGCCGAACGTAACTGCATTTGTACAACTTGAATATGGCTTTCGCAATCATAAAAAACATCATATTTAAAGTGCTTTTTCTTTTTTAAATTTTTATTATTATCAAAAGGATCTACAATATGTAATTCTGTCAATCTATAGTCTACAGGTAAAATAAAATTATAAATACCACAGCTTCCATATCTAGAACTCTCAACAGGTATAAACATATGCTCAAAACAGAAAAAAATCTTACCATAACTGTCTGTAAAATCTTTAATTTTACAAGTAGTAGAAAGCAACTGACATTTGTCAGAATTATATACTCTTAGCAATCCCACATCCTTATCTGTATTTTCCTTTACATCTGTACAAATATCAGATAATCTATCAACCACTATTCTATTATATTGATTAATGGGTATAAACCTATATGTTTTAAGCATTCCTTTCGTATCAATAAAGTCAGTTAATAAAATACTTAAATTCATATGTATCCTCCCTACACTTTGCCTTTTGCCAAAATGTATATCAACAATTCCGAAAATCTTACCCCTGGGGTAAATCAGTTTCCGCATGTGTCTTCTGCGGAAACTGAAACACACAACCATTTTTGCCACAAATCGGCGCAACCCTTTGATTTACCGGGCTTTTCTCGTCAGAAGAGTGACTGTTTCAACGGTATTCCCTTTGTCCCACAAAAGCTCCGTAACTTCCCCGCCATCCTTGAACACCGGAAAATTCAGACCAATCCGCTTTAGCGGATATTCAGACTCGTCATTCCTGTAAATTTCAATTTCCTTAATCAAGGCTGTGACCACATTTCTCTTTTCTTCGTCATTTATTATATTATAAACGCAGTCGAAATTCACCATGATTTTGTAAATATTCTCAAGAGTAATTGCCTGCTGCTTAATTGCATCTCGCCGAAGTCTGGCATCTTCGATTTTTTCCTCCAGCTCAACAATGACATCATATAGGGAATCTAACCGCAAGGTCATATCATGGAGCTTTCGTTCCCGATATTTTGCATCAGCAGGGAGACTGTCAATTTCCCGTTCCAATCTTGTTTTATTCAGATCAACTTCCTTCAGCTTTGCCTGATAGCCCTCCAGTTCTTTATCCACTGCTTTCGTGTCAATCTGAACGCCAATCCGTTTTTTAATGGCTTGGGCATATTCCTCATTCCTTACGATCTCACGAATTGCCTCAATGACCATCGGTTCAATATCGGTCTTTTTCAGCATCGCCTTATATTCACAATGCTTACCCCGGACCATCCTATTCCGACTACATACATAATAGTAAATTTCTTTGTAAGTGCCATCTTTATTTGTCCATGCGTGTTTATTCGTATACATGGGACTTCCACAAACCGGGCATTTCAGCAGACCTGATAACAAATGAACTCGATCCCGCCCAATTTTTGACGGTTGCTTTACTCCGGTTCTAAGACGCTTGGCATGAGCCTTTTCCCATACCTCCTCACTAACGATTCCTTTATGCTGTCCCTCTGTCAGAATGTAATCGTCATTTCTTTTCATCTGGTAATCGTTTTTTGTGCCTTTGACTTTTTCCTTCGTTCTCCGTCCATAGGCAATTTTACCGCAATAAACCGGGTTATCCAATATCAGTTTAATAAAATGTCCTGTCCAATCCTCTAATGTGCCATTCTGCCTCGGAATTTTCCGTATACCTTGTAAGTTCAACTGATTCGCAATACCACCCAAACCGATTTCCGATGAAGTATATAATTCAAAAATCTTCCGTATTGCCACAGCCTCTGTTTCTTCAATCATCAGCTTGTTATCTTCCAGTGTATACCCGTAGGGAGCAAAGCCACCATTCCATCCACCTTGCCGTGCCTTTTCGCGCCGCCCGTTCATCGTCTGCTCGATAATATTCTCACGCTCAATCTCAGCCACAGCAGATAGTACAGAAATCAAAAGTTTTCCGCTTGTCTGAGAGGAATCAATCCCTTCTTCTATGCAAATCAGATTTACACCATAAGATTGAACCAACTCCAAAGAGTTAAGTATATCTGCTGCATTACGGCCAAACCGTGACAGCTTATACACTAAAATATAGTCAATGTCCAAGCCATCCTCAATATCTCTGAGCATTTTTTGAAAGGCAGGCCGTCCCTCAATGGATTTACCGGATTTACCGGCATCTTCATAAGTATCAACAACGATCATTTCCTCACGATCCGCAAATCGTGTCAGCATATTTTTTTGACCTTCCAGGCTGTATCCGTCCACTTGCATCTCTGTGCTGACCCTCGGATACAAAACACAGCGTTTTCCATATCGGTTCATAATTCATACCTCCAAAATTTACTTTTGGAAAATATCCTATGTAAAGCTGCGATTCTCACGCAGCTCCGTCAACCTCGCCCAGCACTCTCATACCATATTTCTCGATGATATGTGCCAGCGAAGTGATAAACGCTTCAAATTTTTGTTCCGCCAGAAGTTCTTCTGACCGGATTTCATCTGAAGGAATCAATGCACTTTTATTCTGGATATTCTCCATTCAGAATCACCTCCGCAATTCCTAACGAAATTATAACTCTACTTGCACAGCCTGAAAATGATACGGCCTTTCGGCACCTTTACGTAATCCCCAGACTGCACAAGAGCGTCTTGTTTATGTTTTCCATGTCATCCTTGTTTAGATGACCAATATAGTTTTTTAACCTCGACTTGTCGATTGTTCTGATCTGTTCCAGCATAACAACAGATGGTTTCACCAAACCGCATCTGTCATTTAAGTGGTAATGCGTGGGGAACTTTCTGCTTTTTTTGCTTACACTGGTAATTGCTGCAATAATAATCGTAGGACTGAAACAATTTCCCACATTGTTTTGAAGAATAAGTACAGGACGAGAGCCACTTTGTTCAGAGCCGATACCAGGGCTTAAATCAGCCGAATATATGTCACCTCGATGGAATTTTTCAAACATCACTCTCGCCTCCTTAATATCTTAATACTTAAACAGCCGCACCAGTCTGATAGAAATCTTCGGATAAAAACCTGGTGCGGCTACTGTTATTCTGTTCGGATTACTCGTCATATTTGCCACGCCCCCTGACGATGGGAACACAACAGGTCTCCGCTGGCGCGGCTGTCATAACTCCGCAGCATCGTTCGTATCGTGTGCCACAGGGTTCCCCCCAAGTCTTTGGCGGGCCGTGAGGAAGTATCTTTAAGCCCCCATGCAGTCATCGCGCCGGATCTGCCACAATCCGTTTTATGAAATCGTAGATCGCTCCGAAGCAGTTCTTTCATCACCTCCCTGACTGCTCCATCTTCGCGGCGTTTCACATTCGCTCGTACATGAGTTATGTACCTGTTGTGCTGTCTATTCAGTTTTCAAAGATCTTGAGGTCACGAGGATAGCGTGTCCTTCTAATAACCGTGAGGCTTTGAGCCTTTCTTTCAGGGGCGTTACAGACGATTTTTAAGGAAAGTCTCCATGTTCCGAAGGCCGCGCTGGATAGATTCGCTGACCGATGCAACGCTGACTCCTTCGCTCTTGGCAATCGCTGATTCTGTCAGTCCCAGGAAGTAGTAAGCATAGATGCGCTTGGCCTGCTTGTCCGGCAGAGCGGCAATCGCAGCGTGAAGCTGCTCCATCGTCACTTTGCGCTCATACAGCTCACAAGGGGTCATGGAAACGAAAAGGGCATCATACTCAATTCCGTCTCCGCGATCCAGAGAATAATGCGCCTTGTGGTAATATGTACGGCGGCGGTATGCGGCCTCCAGGCGGTCATGCTCTTTCATAACAGCGGCTACTTCATCAGGAACCTCAATAATGTAATCGGTCTTATAAAAATCGGGATACTGCTCCCGCAGATTGATCTTGGTCATAATTTCCTCCATTTCAGTTGTTAGGGACAAAGGGCAACCGAAATGGCTATGGCGGAGAGCGACACCGGGGATGTTCGGGAAAATTCCCGTAAAATCGACAAAGAAAAACGTCAGACGGCCTTAATAGCTGTCTGACGCATTTTGTATGATATATTGTACGATTGTGCGGATTATTTACGCTTGATTGCGCGTGTCCGTGTGTATAATTTCTCTTTGGTAGGTCATTGATTTTTTTAGGTAATCACCTACCTGAAAACCATAATTCTGCTGAAATAAATAACCGCCCATCGTAGACTCCTCAAACGGCAGTCACGGGCGGTAATGGAAATATGCCCTGCCGTGAAAGGCCGTTTTTTTTATTGGCCTCCCGTCAGGGCTTTTATGTATATTTTATCTTTCAAAGGTGCATGATAAACACATATCAATACGCGTGATTGGGTGATGGTAACTTCCTCTTACGCACGATAGAATGTAATAGAGGTGAGCAATCATGCCGGAAGATGTATTTGTGTATTTGGGACAGTGCCTCAGAGATGCAAGAGAAGAATGTGGACTGACCCAACAGGAGCTTGCGGATCAAACCGGCAGAGGGCTTCGTCATCTCCAGGACATTGAAAAGGGCAGGAAAAATCCGTCTTACGATGTACTGGCATCCTTTATCAAGCGATTAGGCATTTCTGCTAATGAGCTGTTTTATCCTGACGCTTCGGAACAGGAAAAGCAAGTACAGCATTTCATGGGAAAGTTTCTGGCCTGTACCGAGGATGAGCGGCAGATTATCTTGAAAACACTGGATTGTATGGCGGAGCAGTTTATCAGCCGACGTTACAAATCCTCCGATCCGCAAAATTATGAATAAAACCAGCAGGGCAAAATGCAATTTGTTTCTGCTGGTTTTATTTTGCCTCCGGCAGTAGACGTAAATTTTCCTAGCCCAATCAATCGCCACTATTTTGTTTCCGGTATTCAGCCGGTGCAATCTTCATGACATCTCGAAATGCTGTTGCAAATTTACTCTGATTCTCATATCCAACCTGGCTGGCAATTTCTGCTATGGTTGCCTGCGTCTGACGAAGCAGAGCAGCGGCCTGTTTCATGCGGTACACTTTCATATAGGTTCCAATGGGCTGTCCATAAACTCCCTTGAACGTATCCTTTAAGGTTGCCGTATTGATAAGATACTCTTTGGAAAGTTCCTCAATCGTTGGCCGTTCCTGCAAGTTGGAGATAAGCCGCTTGTGAATGTCCCGTACAATCTCCACCTGGGGAGAAGTATATAACTCTCGCTGCTTTTCTTTATTTACATCCACCATACACAAGAATAAGAGAAGCTCCTGCACCTTCAGCATGAAGTATGGCTTTTGCAGGCGATCCGGTACGGAATACAGTTCAGAAAAGATATGCTCAATCTCATCCTTGGCCCGCATGACAAAGCATGAGCCATCGGCACAAAATTTGTTTTTGAAATCTGCAATACCAATACCGCTCTCGGCGAGGATTCCAGGCGGATTTTGAGAAACCAGCTCCAGATCAAGCACTACTGAGATTCCGCGATAATGTCTCAAAGGAAAGGCCATTTCAGAAGCACAGTTATCCATTGTATGAATGGAAAGATCCCCTTCTCCGAGGTACAGGCAGGAACCGCTTTGCAATACGCTCCCTTCACGCCCTTCCCGGCAATGATTGATCTCCAGCACATTCTTATCAATGGTTCCGTCCCAATAACAACTCGTTGCTTCAAAATCATTGTAAATAAGCTGGATACCGGGATAAACCTGATAGACTGTCATAAGCCCCAGGCCATCCTCACAGTCCATTTTATAGACGGTGCAATATCCGTCATTATCTTTTGGAATAATCGCAGATAACCCCGTAGCATTGGTGATAGGGTTTTTGTTCATAGTATTCATTCCGTTATCTCGTATTTGTTCTGCCAGGATTCTCCTGGCGTCTTTTATTATATAGTTTTTTCTCATTTTATACCGCTCCAATCGGCAGGATGTGCAATCCAATCAGAAAGCAAATTCTATTATAGTGCAGCCCTGCCGAATGTGCAAATATACGAAAAAGCCGATGCCCTCCAAAACGGAAAACATCGGCTATATGTGGGATTTTATTTGCTGCAATATTCCTTTCCTACACAACCGGAACAACTGCCGCTACAACAAGAACCATTTTTGCGGTTCTTATGGATTTTTCGCACAGCCCATATTGCATAGAAAACAATCCCGATAAGGATTATACCAGTAACAAGCATCTAAAACTCCTTTCTGACTGGAAACTCACAACTTATTAGCTTTGGGTCTCCGATCCTCTTTTCAAAATCCAAAGTCCAAATGCGACCACTGATAAAATGGCCGCTGAACGAAGCACTTTTCCAAACGTCATATTCATACCTCACAGCAAAAGTCCAACACGATAAACCACAAAAGTAACAGCCCAGGCCACAACCAACTGGAACAGGGCCGAGAACAGCATCCACCTTGTACTGCCGGATTCCTTGCGAATTGTAGCCAGGGCCGCTGCACAGGGAACGTAAAGCAGGCAGAAAATCATCAGGCAAAACGCATTGAGCTGTCCAAAACCGGCTGCACCCAGGATGCCGACCAATGTATCCATTCCCGCGCCGGAGTTGATATTGGGAATCCCAAACAGAACGGCACAACTGGACACCACAACCTCTTTTGCAGAGATGCCAGCTATCAGAGCAACCGCTATCTGCCAGAATCCCAGTCCAATCGGTGCAAAGATCGGTACAAGCCAATGGCCCAGGATAGCCCCGAAGCTGTCTGCCATTTCCGTAGTATAGCCATGCGGCCCAAAGTTCAGGATCACCCACATGAGGATAGATGCTACAAAGATAGTAGTACCTGCCTTGGTAAGGTAGTCCTTTACCTTTTCCCATACATAGATTGCCACAGTTCTGGCGCTGGGGGCCTTATATTCCGGCAGCTCAATCAGCAGATAATTTTCCGATTTTCTCCGGTCAATCAAATGGATGATCGCCGCTACCAGGATAGCGACCACCAGGCCGATCAGGTACATGGAATAGGCCACGAGCATGGCGCGTTCCTGAAAGAACATCTCGGCAAACAAGATGTAGATTGGTAGACGGGCGCTGCAACTCATAAAGGGCGTAATCAACATGACCTTAAAACGGTCACGCCGGTTTTCCAAAGACCGTGAAGCCATGATTGCCGGAACAGTGCAGCCAAATCCCAAAATCATGGGGATAAATGCCCGTCCGGAAAGTCCCAGCTTGCTCATAATCCCTTCCATGACATACGCAACACGGGCCATGTATCCGCTGTCCTCCAGAAAAGCCAATGCCAGAAACAGAATGAAAATGTTCGGCAGGAAAGTCAGGATACCGCCCACACCGGCGATGATGCCGTCTACCAGCAGGGAGCGCAGCACTTCATTGACCCCGACAGCAATCAGTCCATCGCTTATCAATGCCGACAGGCTCTCAATTCCTAATTCCAGGAATCCTTTCAGCCAATCGCCAATGGTAAAGGTCAGGAAGAACACCGCCGCCATGACAACGAGGAAAATCGGGATGCTCCAAAACTTATGCGTCAATACACGGTCTACCTTTTCCGTCAAAGCATCTTGACGGTCCTTATTGACCAGAACCTCCCTGATGATTTCCTCGATAAAATCATACTTCTCATTGATAATGTCGGATTCATAGTTCCGGTCGATCACATCCGGCATATTGACCGGATAACGTGCAGAGATTTCCTTATCCTGCTCCAGCAGCTTAATGGCGTGCCAGCGGTAATTGGACAGGTTCGGATATTTCCGCTTCAGCTCTGCCATGATAAGATCAATCTTGTCCTCAATAGCATCACTGTAAACCATTGCGTATTCTGAATGGTGGTCGTGCCGGTGTTTTGGAGTATATTTATGATGATGAATCAGACACTCCGGATCTTTACAGTCTTTATGGTGCGCGGCTGCATGAAGCAGCACATCCAGTCCTGTCCGTTTTCTGGCTGAAACTGGAATGACCGGGATGCCCAGCATTTCCGGCAGTCTGTGTGTGTCAATCTCCATGCCGCGCTTTTCCACAATGTCCATCATGTTCAGCGCCAGCACAACCGGCTTGCCCAGCTCCAAAAGCTGCAAAGTTAAGTATAGGTTTCGCTCCAGAGCGGAAGCGTCCGCAACATCAATAATCACATCGACTTCATCGCTTAGTATAAACTGTCTGGATACCTGTTCTTCCATTGTGTAGGAGGTCAGGCTGTAAGTGCCAGGAAGATCGACCAGTCGAATATTCAGATCATGGTCTTTAATGGCACCCTCTACTTTCTCAACGGTTACACCTGGCCAGTTTGCCACTTTCAGATTTGCACCGGTGTAAGCATTGAAAAGTGTTGTCTTTCCGCAGTTCGGATTTCCGATGAAGCCGATAGTCAAATTTTCTCTCATCGGAATTTACCCCACTAAAATATTCTTTGTGATATTGCGCCCAAGTGCAAAGCGTGTTCCCCTGACTTTCACAATCAGGACACCCCGACTTTTGCTGTTCAGAACAGCGATAGAGGTTCCACGGGTCATCCCAAGGGCCTCCAAACGCTTTTCTATATTGACAGGCAGATCAATATCCTCAACTTTATATTCATTTCCTATTTTTCCATCGCAAAGATACATGAACGCTCCCTCCTCACCGATTTACGGAAGAAGTCTCCGGCAGCTTGCCAAACTCATAAAGCATCATAGAAACGGTAATAACCACCAGAATTGCATCTGTCAGAGCAATCGCCAGCCATACGCCACGAATACCCATGCCGCCGATCATCGGAAGAACCACGCAGAGAGGAATAAACAGAATAATCTGGCGGAACAGCACCAGCCAAGTTGCCTTTTTCGCCTTGCCCAAAGACTGGAACAGGGTTACGGCAATCATAAAGCTGCCTTGCAGGACATAAGTGCTGAACATGATACGGAAGTTGGTTGCACCCGATGCCGCGATACCCGGCGTTGTCAGGAACATGGATAAAATCTTCTCTGGAAACAGCTCGGCAGGAATATAGAACACCAGCGACAGCAGCGTTGCAGCAGTAATAAAAACCCTGGTCAGCGTCTTTACCCGGTCATAGTCCTTTGCACCATAGTTTGTACCGGCGGCAGGCTGGAATCCCTGACTGATCCCCCACAGAGGAACGAAAGAGAAATTCCAGAAGCGGAGCGCCGCACCTAAAAGAAGCTGTGAAGTTTCCCCGCCATAGTTCGATGCCACACGATAGATCACTGTCTGCTGTACCAAGGTCAGAATCTGCATCAACAGAGCAGATACCCCGACAGAAAGAACCTGGGGAAGCAGTTCTCCGTCAATGCGGATGCGCCCAATCTTCACATGAGGACTTTTTTTCTTGAAATACCACAGCGTAATTGCAGCCTGGACAAACTGGGAGAAAATCGTTGCATAAGCAGCCGCCTCAATGCCCATACCGTAGGGATTCAGGATACTGATAAAAATAGGGTCAAGAATGATATTCAAAATAGCGCCGCTGGCAATAATCGTCATTGCCTTTTTAAGCTGGCCTTCTCCGCGAATGACCATGTTTGCACTTTGAAAAAAGTTTACAAACAAGGAACCGGCAAAGATAATCCGTAGATATTTTTCCGCATAATTCAAAATGTTGTCGCTGGCTCCGGTCAGGGACAAAAGCTGGCGGGTGAACACCATGCCTACCACTGTATAGATAACGGACAGCAGAAGAACCATAGCAACCAGGTTGCCCATGATCTTCTTAATTGTGTTTTCATCCTTCTTGCCGATAGCGCGGGACAGTACCGATGCAGAACCCACGCCCAGCATGGCCGCTGAACCGGCATTGATAAGCGTCAAGGGATAGGATACCGATATGGCTCCCATCTGCACGTCACCGACCATCTGGCCGACAAAGATGGAATCCATCATGTTATAAAGCCCAACGACCACCATGCCAAGAACCGCAGGGATGCTAAGTTCAATCATCAGCGGCCAGGGGCTTTTTGTTAAGAGCTTTGTTCTTGTGTCAAGTGCCTGTTTCATCACTCTATTCCTCCTGGTCTATTTTAATTTCGAGGTATCCAGCAAAGCGCGCCAGTGACGTGCCTTGCTGGATTAGCCATATCTAACTAACCACTTAAAGTATATAAAATCCGGGCTTCTTTGTACGCTCCCAACCGCAGGATTTACAATCCAATCTGAAACGAATTTAGGAGCGGAAAGGACATAAGGCCCTTTCCGCTCCCGTTGTTACTGTATCATTTTTTCCAGTAGTTTCAGGGCTTCCTCAAGTTTTGGATTTACGGCGTCCGTTTGCAGGGCCTCCCGGACGCAGCTTCGTATATGGGCTTGCAAAATCTGCTGATTGGCGCTTTTTAATAACGCCTGTGTAGCAAGAAGCTGATTGGAAATATCCACGCAATAGCGATTTTCCTCAACCATTTGCAGGATACCGTCAATTTGTCCTCTGGCGATTTTTAACTTGTGAACAATATCGCCTTTCTTGGCCTTCATAAACGGCCCGTTACTGGATACTGACGAGCTGATAGCCAGCGTCCTCGATAGCAGCTTTCAACACAGCATCCGGCACATCCTGGTCAAGCTGCACCTGGGCCGACTTGCTCTCCAGGTGAACGGCCACATCCTTGATGCCCTGGATGTCCCGCAGCGCCTTATCAACGTGTTTCACACACATTCCGCAAACCATACCTTCGATGTTCAATACTTTTTCCATGTGAATTGCTCCTTTTCGTTCTTCTTTTACTGTTGTCTGTTCGTACATAGGGTCTGAATCCAGTTCTGTATTGGCCTGATGCTTCGCCTTGAACCACCGCAGACGCAGGGCATTGGATACCACGAATACCGAACTAAAGCTCATAGCAAAAGCGCCGATCATGGGGTTCAGCTTCAACGCAAAGGGCAGATAGAACACGCCTGCCGCCACCGGGATACCGATGATGTTGTAGATAAACGCCCAAAACAGATTTTGCTTGATGTTGCGGATAACCGCCTTACTAAGCTGGATTGCCGTAGACACATCCAGCAGATCGCTTTTCATCAAAACAATATCCGCTGACTCAATCGCCACATCCGTTCCGGCTCCGATAGCGATACCAACGTCCGCTCTGGCAAGGGCCGGAGCATCGTTGATACCGTCACCGACCATCGCCACTTTCTTCCCGGCGCTCTGCAAACGGCGGATCTCCTTCTCCTTATCCTGGGGGAATACCTCTGCCACAACACGATCCACGCCGACCTGACGCCGAATCGCTTCTGCGGTCTTTGCATTGTCGCCGGTCAGCATGACCACCTCAATGCCCATGCCGGTCAATTCCGCTATGGCCTGCTTGCTGGTGGGCTTGACTACATCCGCCACGGCAATAACACCAATAAACTGACCACCACGGGCAAAGAACAGAGGTGTTTTCCCGTCAACGGCCATTTTCTCACCCAACTGAAGGAGTGCGTCGCCATTGATGCCATTTGCTGCCATCAGTCGGCGGTTTCCGGCAAGGCACGTTTCGTTTCCAATCTGCCCCACAAGGCCCTGACCGGGAATCTGCTTGAAACCGTCCACCGGAAGGAAGGAAAGGTCTGCTTTTTCGGCCTCCGCCACAATCGCGTCCGCCAGCGGATGCTCGGACATTTTTTCTAGCGAAGCGGCGATTTGCAGCAGCTCCTTTTGTGGAACGCCCTCTTTGCAGAGCATATTTGTCACTACGGGCGTACCCTGAGTAATTGTGCCGGTCTTATCCAGCACAACCGTATCAATGCTATGGGCCGTTTCCAGGGCCTCCGCCGATTTAATCAGGATACCGTTGCTTGCGCCCTTTCCGGTTCCGACCATAATGGCCGTAGGCGTTGCAAGGCCCAGCGCACAGGGGCAGGAAATGACCAGAACGGAAATGCCGATAGACAGGGCAAATTCAAAGCCATATCCCAACAGCAGCCAGACAACAACCGCGATCAGCGCGATGCTGATAACTACCGGCACAAACACGCCGCTGACCTTATCAGCCAGTTTCGCAATAGGGGCCTTGGAGCTGGTCGCTTCATCCACCAGCCGGACAATCTGTGCCAGCGTGGTATCATCGCCCACCTTGGTGGCCTGCATCTTGAAATAGCCGGACTTACTTGTGGTCGCACCGATCACTTTGTCCCCGATATGCTTCTCCACGGGGATGCTCTCGCCGGTCAGGGCAGATTCATCAACGGAGGAAAAGCCCTCTATGACAATACCATCTACCGGCACAGATTCACCGGCCTTGACAATCAGGGTTTCGCCCAACTGCACTTCTTCCACCGGCACCTGAAGCTCTTTTCCGTCCCGCTCCACGGTAGCCGTTTTGGGAGCCAGATTCATCAGCTTTGTGATTGCGTCCGAAGTCTTACCCTTTGCGCGGGCCTCCAGGGTTTTGCCCAAGGTGATAAGGGTCAGGATCATGCCTGCGGATTCAAAATACAAATCCATCATAAAGCTGTGAACCGTAGCCATATCCCCATGACCGAATCCGATGCCGATTTTGTAAACGGCGTAAATGCCATAAACGATTGCGGCGCTGGAGCCTATCGCAATCAGCGAATCCATGTTAGGCGAGCCGTGGAACAGGGTCTTGAATCCCATCCGGTAATATTTGAAGTTGATAAACACCACCGGGATCAGCAGCAGGAATTGGGTAAATGCAAAGCTGATTGCATTTTCCATCCCCAGCAAGGAGCTGGGGAGCGGCCACCCCATCATGTGACCCATAGAAATATAAAACAGCGGGATCGTAAAAAGTGCAGAAAGCAGCAGCCGCTGTTTCATCTGCTTGTATTCTGCCTGTGCCGTACTGACCTCCGGTTTTGCTGCCGGTGTGGTCGTTCGGCTCTTGTTTTGTGCGGAGGCTTTGGGAATCGCGCCATAACCGGCCTTTTCAACGGCCTGGACGATTCCCGCCGTATCCAAAACGGATTCATCATAAGAAGCAACCATGCTGTTTTTTAACAGGTTGACGGATACTTCTTTGATGCCAGGTAGCTTTGCCACGCTCTTTTCCACTCTGGTAGAGCAGGCCGAGCAAGTCATACCCGTAATGTCAAATTGCTCCTTTTGCAAAATTATCCCTTCTTTCTTATGAAGATTTGTGCGAGTACCCCTCCCCCGTAGGGAACTAAATACCGTTATGAAAAGGGGCGTTTGGCACCTTGGGGGAAAGATGCTAAAGCCCCGAACATAAAGTTTACGCACAAGGTCTTTGACCGTTTTTCATTATACTTATCCTGCTTCTCCTTTGTCCGCTCCAAAGTGGAGCTTTTTTTATCCAAAGAGAAATGAGGTTTTTGCTGGAAATCCAATCAGCATGTTTTCCAATCCAAAGGGCAGAATCGCTCCCAAATCCATTGACTTTGAGGGGCTTCGTGAATATACTGGCAGCATGAACGATTAAACAACCTTTTAATTGTTCATCCATATCAAACCAACCAAATACCAAAATGAAAGGGGGCTTTCTCCATGAAAAAGACCATTAAACTGCTTGACCTGGACTGCGGCCATTGTGCTGACAAAATCCAGAACGCCGTGAAGAAGATCGACGGTGTGACCAGCGTATCCGTCAACTTCCTGGGTCAGAAGATGGTTCTGGAAGCGCCGGACGATCAGTTTGACGCTGTTCTGGCCGAAGCAAAGGCGCTGATTAAGCAGATCGAGCCGGATGTGACTGTTAAGGCGTAATGAAAAGCTGGACACCGGCTGCCACACGGTAGCCGGTGTTTTTCATCAATAGACAGAAAAAGCGTGACACGCTTTATGCTGCAACGAAAGGAGAATACACTATGACACGAAAACAAAGGCACTTGCTCACACGCATTATCGTGGCGGCGGTGCTGTTTCTTGCAGGCAGCTTGCTCCACCTCCCTGAATTGGCGGAGATGGCGGTCTTTCTCGTCTGCTATGTGGTTGTCGGTTGGGATATTGTCTGGAAGGCAATCACGAACATTCTGCATGGACAGGTGTTTGACGAAAATTTCCTGATGACGATTGCCACCATCGGCGCACTCATTTTGGGCGAACATTCCGAGGGCGTTGCCGTTATGCTGTTTTATCAGGTGGGCGAATGGTTCCAGTCCTATGCGGTGTCCAAGTCCAGAAAATCTATCGCAAGCCTGATGGACATTCGCCCGGACTATGCCAACATCGAAAGGGATGGAAAGCTGGTTCAGGTTGACCCGGATGAGGTTCAGATCGGAGAAACCATTGTTGTGAAACCGGGAGAGCGCATCCCGCTGGACGGTACGATTCTCAAAGGCTTTTCCACCTTGGACACTTCGGCCCTGACCGGAGAATCCATGCCCCGCGAGGTGGAGCCGGGAATGGAGGTCATCAGCGGTTGTATCAACCAGACCGGTATCCTGAACATCCAGACCACAAAGGAATTTGGGGAATCCACCGTAGCCAAAATCCTTGACCTTGTAGAAAACGCAAGCGATAAGAAGGGCCGTATTGAGAATTTCATCACGCGCTTTGCCAGGTATTATACCCCGGTAGTGGTATTCGCTGCTCTGGCGCTGGCGATCCTGCCGCCGCTGATTACCCAGCAGCCATTCAGCACTTGGATTTACCGGGCCTTGACCTTCCTGGTGATTTCCTGCCCCTGTGCGCTGGTCATTTCCATTCCGCTTAGTTTCTTCGGAGGCATCGGCGGCGCATCCAAGATCGGTGTTCTGGTAAAGGGCAGCAACTATCTGGAGGCCCTGGCAAATACCGAGGTCGTGGTCTTTGATAAGACCGGCACACTGACAAAAGGCTCCTTTGCGGTCAGCGAGATCCACCCTGTCGGCATGGAGGAAGCGCAGCTTTTGGAGCTGGCCGCATACGCTGAGGACTACTCCAACCACCCGATTTCTCTTTCGATTAAGAACGCCTATGGAGAGAAAATCGACAACAGCCGGGTTTCCGATGTTCAGGAAATTGCCGGTCACGGCGTACAGGCCGTGATTGATGGGAAAACGATTCTGGCAGGAAACACCAAGCTGATGGAGAAGGAGCATATTAAGTACACGCCGTCCTCCGCTGTCGGCACCGTGGTCTATCTGGCCTGTGACGGGAAATACGCTGGATGTATCGTCATTGAGGACGAGATCAAGGCCGATGCTCCAGCCGCAATCAAGCTGCTGAAATCTGCCGGTATCCGCAAAACGGTCATGCTGACCGGCGACGCAGACGCCGTTGGAAAGAAAGTCGCTGGACAGCTTCATCTGGATCAGGTTTATACCGAACTACTCCCGGCTGATAAGGTTGATCGTGTGGAAAGCCTGCTGAAGCAGAAAAGCGAAAAAGGTATGCTGGCCTTTGTTGGGGACGGTATCAATGACGCTCCCGTACTGGCGCGGGCCGATGTCGGTATTGCTATGGGCGGATTGGGTTCCGATGCTGCCATTGAAGCTGCTGACGTTGTTCTTATGACGGATGAACCGTCCAAAATTGCCGCTGTTATGAAGATCGCCCGTAAGACGATTCGCATCGCAAATCAGAACATTGTGTTTGCTCTGGGCGTTAAATTCCTGGTTCTGATTTTAGGTGCGCTGGGCTATGCGAATATGTGGGCGGCGGTGTTCGCGGATGTAGGCGTTTCCATTATTGCGATTCTCAATGCCATCCGCGCCATGCGGGTCAAGCTGCCGGATATGCCTGCGGGCAGCACAAATCAGGGTTAAGCGCAATAGAAATGCGCCGCAACTTTCACACGCTGCGGCGCATTTCCTTATTGTTCAGTCGGGCATGATATTTCAAACAACGCATCTATGGCATGATGCAGGAGCTTTGCCTGCGGCGTGTCCGACAGCGAATAATAAACTTCTTTTCCGTCCCTGCGGCTTGAAATGATTCCGCTCTTTTTTAATATCCGCAGATGATGTGACACAGCAGGGGCGCTCATATCCACAGCCGCCGCGAGATTACATACACATTCTTCACAATGGCACAGCAGCCATAGAATCCGCAGCCGGGTCGGATCGCCAAGCTGCTGAAATAAAAATGATATATCCTTAAACCCTTCCGCAGAGGGCATCTTATTTAAGACTTTTTCAATATTCTGTCCGTGGTTGTGGGGCAGATTGTAATGCGGCATAAAAATCAGCTCCTTCCTGTGACTATGATACTGACATAATTCTTGTCTGTCAAACAGCTTCATTATAGATTGGAGAAAAATACATGAACGAAACAGAGAAAACAACTTTTTCCGTTCCAAGCCCCGGCGAATTGGAACAATTAACCGAGCTTCACAAAGCGATGGGCGATTACACACGGATGCGGATACTTTGGTATCTGATGCAGAAAGATTCCTGCGTCAGCGAACTGGCACAAAAGATGGAGGTCACAGAATCGGCCATATCCCACCAGCTTCGTGCGCTTCGGATTGTCCGGTTAGTGCAATCACGCAAGGCCGGGAAAAACGTGATTTATTCCTTGCAGGACGAACATATCCGGTGGATTCTTGAAGAAACCTACGCTCATATTTCAGAAAGATAAAAACGCAGCCCCTGTGCTGTTTTGCAGGGGCTGCGCGGGTATTCCATTACAGCGTTTCGTAGGAAACCAACTGGCTCATCGGGATGCGCTGCTTATTGAAGCGATTGGGGTCGCCGGTTCCTTCATCGGAATAGCCGACAACCAGAATGTTGACCGGCTCCAGGTTGGCCGGGAGGTCAAATTCCTTGTGCAGAACATCGGGCTTGAAGTAGCATACCCACACCGTTCCAAGGCCCAGCTCTGTGGCCTGGAGCATCATGTGGTCGGTCAGGATGGAGGCGTCAATGTCACCGGTCTGCTTCTGATCGAAAGGCCGTACCCACGCCTTATCGTGATCGGCGCAAACAATAATAGCCAGGGGCGCACCGTAGATATTGGCCGCTTTACTGATCTTTGCAAGACCTTCCTCGCTCTGAACGGCAATCAGGCGAATCGGCTGAAGGTTGGCAGCGGTCGGGGCCACATGAGCAGCCTCCAGAATCTGCTCCAGCTTCTCAGGCTCTACCTTCGTTTCCTTGTAATCGCGTACCGACATACGCTGCTTTGCAATCGTGATAAAATCCATAATATATAGTCCTTTCAGTATTTTTTTTTTGAGCATATCAAATCAACCATTGACCTAATTGTAGCACTTGAACACAAAACCGCAAGAATGCACTTTTTCGGAAGATACTTCCCAAAAAGATAGCACCTTGCGGGAAAGGAGAACCATTCTATGAAATGTCAAACCAATCAGTTTAACTGCCCCGTGGAGGCAACCCTTTCTTTGATCGGCGGCAAGTATAAGCCGTTGATCCTCTGGCATCTGATTGACCATCCATTACACTATATGGAGTTACAGCGGCTGATTCCAAACGCCACGCCGAAGATGCTTTCGCAGCAGCTTCACGATCTGGAAAACAACGGCATGATTCATCGTGAAGTAATTCCAGAAAAGCCGCCTAAGACGATATATTCTCTTACCCCATTTGGACAGAGCATCGTCCCCATTCTGGACGCGATGTGCCAATGGGGAAACAGCTATCTGGACGGCCTGGATGTGCAGCCGCCATGCTGTCAAAGCCGCAAATAAAATGCTGGGCATAGCTGACGAAAAGCGGCTATGCCCAGCGTATATTTTCTGCTCTAAATTTGTGACTGCCGGACGTAATTGCACAGCGCGGCAAAGTCCACATGGGGATTCTTACTTAAAATCTGTTGCAGGCTTTCCCCGGCCTTTTGATGCAGCTTCGGCTTTTTCAGATCGTCCAAGCGGAAGAAGATATTGAGCCGCCTGCCGACAGCAAACAAAAGCCTTTCATCCGGTGGCAGGGTCAGAAAGCGGTCAATCGTAGAAAGCATTTCCTGTTTCTCCGTCCGCAGATTTCCTCTGATCTCCAGAAGCAGATTGACGATGTGTTCATTCACATAGTAACTGTCCATCTCATGTAGCTGTTGTAAGAATAGCTTTTGCTCTACAACGATTTCTTCCTCCGATTGCAGAGCAAAAGAGCCATTCCTGACAAACTCGCCCAGCTTGGACTCCGGCTTAATACCCGTGGCATGGACACGGATAAAATCTGGCTGGATGATATTCAGCGCCTTTGCTGTTTGAGCAGCATTTTCTTCAGACAGCTCCTTGCCGCCGATCCCCAGCAATATGAACTCCGACAAGATCATGTCCGCTTCTTTTGCCATGCAGCCGCTTCGGACAACAATATCCGCGTCAAAACCTTTGTTGATAAGTTTCAGTATCTGATCCGAGCCGGTTTCCATTCCGCTGTAAAGATGGTTTAGGCCCGCTTGCCGGAGCGCCTTTAGCTCTGCCGGACTTTTCCGGGTGATACTATCAGCGCGGGCATAAGAAGTGATGTACTGCATATCAGGAAAGCTCTGATTGATCGCTTCCAAGATACGGAGCAGATAATCTGTTTTCAGCACCAGGGCATCCCCGTCCTGCAAGAAGCAGGAAGTAATCTTTTTCCCCCGGTTAAGCTGGGCCTGCCGCCTAATATCTTCGATGGTTTCATCGATGGGGCGCATGGAGAAGCGCATGGATTTATAAAGCCCGCAGAAATAGCACTTGTTCCAATGGCATCCCCTTGTGACCCGGATTAGCAGGCTGTTACTTTCAGAAGGTGGACGAATAGGCCCGATTTCTATATCTTTCATGGTGGTTATCCTTTCAGTGTATTCATGTTAAGGGTAGCATTTCACGGCGGGCTTAACAAGAACGCACTTTTAGGGTAGACACTTCCCGTATGGGTAGCACCTCAAACAAAACTGGCAAGCAATGCCTGTGTTAATACACACAGGCCCGCAGGGAAGAAAATCCCTCCGTGATTTTCCTCTCCGCTTGCTTGTTGAGGGCAGCGCCCCCAAGCCCCTTTGAACACAGAATTTCATTCTGTGGCTGCGCGTTCTGCGAACGCTTTTGACCAGGACCAGCTTACCGCTGGCCGTGGTCTTTTTCTTTTTCAACATCCTGCTCTACCTCCATTTTCAGCACTCGATCTACATTTGCCTTTGCCGTTAAAAGCTCCCGCATTTCCTCACGGGAACGCCGGTACTCGGCATAGGTCTTTTTCTTTTCTTCCAGCAATTTCGCGTACTCCGTCTGCAACTCTTTGACCTTTGGAAGCTTCTTGACGCCCATCTCATCAAAGGCATTCTTAGCAGCCTGGTGGAGCAGAATTTCTTCCTCATGTTCTTCCCGGAATTTCTTAGAGTAACCCGCCTTGCGGTATGCCACATAGACCTCACGAGTCTTGGCATAATTTACGATGTGAGTACGCAAAACAGCGATCTCTGCCATGCGCTTTTCAGCCGCTTTGATCTGCGCCGAAAGTTCATTGTGATGTGCCGTGGCAGCCGTAGCCTTTTCTTCCAAAACCGCATACTCTAGCAAATTGTTCTCTGACAGGTAATTCATGGTCTGCGCCATTTGTTTCAGATTAAAAACTTTAGCCCATCGAGCATAGCCAGCACCTTTTCCAGCCTGCAATTTTGCCTGAATGTCCACCAGCAGATTGACCTTGGGCGGCTCCGGCTGCACGGCGGAATTTTTACGGGGCGTATGCTGTTTTTCACCGGCCAGCACCGCACGGATTTCTGCTTCACTGTACCCGGCCCCCAGCTTATCATCCATGCGGGCTACATTCTTCCAGCCGGGAGCTTTGAGCCGGATTGCTTTCCCGCGCCGAGATACTTCGCAGCCCATTTCTGTAAGCAGTTTCAACAGCGCATCAAAGTCCGCCGGTTTCTGCTCCAGCGCATGGTCAATCATCACCCGCAGCTGCTCCCGATGGGAGGGCTTGGCCTGATCGCCCAACCATTTGTTGTAGCTTTTTCCGTGGGGCTTGGGATTCTCTACAATGGACAGTCCGTTTTCAATGCAGATGGTATCACTTAACCGGCGAACCGCCTTGGTGCTGCCCCAAAAGTTTCGGAATTTCCGGTCATATTCTAAGCTGACCGATGACCAGATAATGTGATTATGAATGTGCGACTTGTCTATGTGGGTGCAGACCACAAAGGCATGATTGCCCTTGGTAAACCGCTTGGCAAATTCTACACCCAGACGGTTGGCTTCTTCCGGCGTGATTTCACCGGGTTTGAATGACTGGCGCACATGGTAAGCGATCACATCGTCCGCCCCGCGCACCCGCCCGGTGGCGGCGATATACTGCCGCTTCGCCAGCAGAAACTCTGCATCGGCGGTCCGGCTGTCACAGCCATAGCCGGTAATTAGTTTTCCGTTGTCAGTCTTTTGCGGATTTGCCACATAATCAATAATATCGCTGATTGCTCGGCTCTCAGTGCGCCCCTTCCCGATATGCAGGGGCATGATGCGTGTGGTTGCCATAGAAGGGCCTCCTTTCTAAAAAAGAAACGGCCTGCGTGGTGCAGACCGCTTTTGCTATTCTATAAAATCGTCCTCGATGTCCTCTAACCGCTTCGGAGGAAACCTCATCTCGTATTGTTCTTTTGCCAGTGCACGAACTTCAGGGCGCTTATCTTTCATTCGGTTTTTCAGCCAGGAAATCTGCTCCTTTGATAACCGCCAAGGGAGATTCAGTAAGCGGTTTACCGTCATTTGCTCCGCTTGTTTCTCCGGCGATAAAGAAGCACAGGATTTACAGATGTGCGCCGCATGACCTTTGCCGGAAAAATTTTCGTTAGCCTTATATTCTCCGCAGACTTTACAATAATGTCCATGCTTCTTCATAGGCTCGATTCCTTTTCACTGAGCGCATATAAACTGCGAACCGCCCTCATGATGATGTTCCACTCCAGATCTGCCGCATAGGAAAACTTCCTGCGGTAAGATTCCCAAAGTTTCTGCATCACAGGACTGCTTTCCACTTCATTCAAAACATCCACAGCTTCTGCAAGATGCCGTTCGGTTCCGCGTTTTTTGGCAGTTGCCAACAGTGCATCATAGAGCGTCTGCTGGTTCAATGTGTTCCCGTGGAGCTGATCCAGAATATAAATGTCATAGAAATCTCTCATGCGGGTGTTGGTGGTGGTTCTGGTGATGATTGTTTCCAGCTTTTCAGCCAGAACGGTTTCCAGATTGTATGCCCAAATGTCAATGGAGCGATCTTCCAGCATCAGCTTGAAAGAGTAGCGTACCTCCCTGGGGGTAATGGCATCCCCTGTGGAAATGTCAATCTTCAAAGGTGTCACCACACCGTCAAAGGTTGTAGTCATGCTGACCCGAATCCCAGGATACTCCGCTTCATCCATAATCTCTGAAATGCTTTTCAGCTGAAATTTGACGCCATCATCAATCGGCACACTCACAATAGCAGAAATCAGGTTCTCGATCTCCTCTACATTAACATTGGCTCCTTTTACAGTAGCGTCCAAGTCCATCGTGGAACGGGCATCCAGTCCAACCATTGCCGCTACCAGCATCCCGCCTTTCAGAATAAATTTATCACGATATTCAGAAAGGGAAATACGCTCCAGAAAACGCTCCATCATATAGTTTCGCATTAAAAGCTGTGCATCCGCAGATTTTTCTCTGGAAAGATTGCGAATCAAATCTTTTAGCTGCCTTGCTGTCTTTATCATAAAAGCACCTCCAAATACTGCCGTAAAATTTTTTCAACCCGGAACATACCGGCATACCGCATCAAAGTCCGCAGATCCTTGTCCTTTCTTCTGGCATACATCTTCAGCGCACCTTGAAAAGTCTGTATTTCCATGCTGCTTCGGCTGCGGAGCAGATCGCAGATGGTGCGCTCCATATCATAGACAGGAACCGTATGCCCAAAAGGAGTTTGGCCAGTTGTCAGCCCTACCTCATATAGTTCTGGTTTGATGGTGTAAACAGAAAGGCCCTCTGCCTTTAAGCGAGTGGTGCTGTACCCTCTGCGCACCGTGATAGCGTATGGAGATGGTTCCCGGTCTGTCAAGTCATGAAAAAACAGCGCTGATTCATGGGAAAATACTGCCTGACCACATCGCAGATGTAACAGAAACATCGCATCAATCCAGGTGTCCTCGGAGACATAAATTCCGTGAGCAACCTGCTGAAGATTTTTCTCTTTGACATATTCATAAAAAATGGGTTTTACAATTCCGCTGGCGATTACCTGTGCGGTTTGCAGCATCCCATCATGCTCGGTCAGAAGTCTGTCTAATTGCTCAAACCGTTCTGATTTGGTCACATCCATCACTTCCTTTCGTGCTACTATTATACACGGATGTAGCACAGAAGTAAATATAGCAATTTAACAGACACTGTCTCGCATTTTTGTGACCGCGCATTTTATCCATAAACCAAATCCTGAATGGCAAACTTCAAGTCCTGCACCTTGCCCAGCAGCCAGATGGCAGCCATCGGCAGACCATAGGGACTAATAAGGAATGCCATCACCAGCAGGATAATGCCGTTTTGCAGGGAACAGGTCAGCAGAACCGCCACACCCAGCAGGGCGATCACCATGCTGATAAGCCCCAGCACCAGACCGGAGACATAGACGATCCCCACACAAATCCAAACGAACAGGGTCAGCGCCAGAATCACCGGAACCATCACGATCTTCAACAGCAGTTTCAGCAAAAATACCAATGCCCTCATTGTTATGCCTCCTCCCAAAATCACAGTTCCTGTTCCTGATTCCATTATCCCTGTCTCACAGCCAAAAGGCAAGGATACGGGCAAAAAGAAAAAGCGGAGGAAGGCGCGGCGAAGAAGCGCCGTTCCTCCCTCCGCAGATGGGGTATTTGTCCCGGTTACGAAAGTTTGGAGAGTTGTGTCAGTATCTCTTTAACTCCGTCCCATAACTGTTCCTGCCGCTGGGATATATCCTCCAAATCGACATCATAAATCCGCCCGGTCTCATGCACCTTGCGGGTCAGCTGGTTTAAGTTGTTGCTGCTCCGGCGCAGCAGGGATACCAGTTCTTTCAGTTCCGGCAAATCCAGCTGCACCACATAGCCGTCCACAGCCATTTTCCGCAGATAGGCGCTCAGGTTTTTTGTCCCAAACTGTGCCATTTTCTGCTGAATCAACTCCATTTCATCAGCAGATACCCAAAACAGAACCGGCACATCCCGCTTGCGCTTGGGGCTGCTCATCGCTCCGGCTCCTGTTTCTTCGGGGCGGCAGACTTATGGGCAGGCGGTTCCTGTTTGAGCTTTTGCAGGACAGAACTTTTTTGCTGTTCCTGCATGGTTTTTCTGGCCTGCCTGGTAAACAGATCGGTCAGACCGGGATTGACCCCATCCACAACCAGATAGGCGCAGTGGCGGGAAGCGCCGCTGTCCTCCGGCATGGGAATGGTTTTTGCCCAGGCTTTATTGTCCTGAGAGATACGCCCGCCATGGTTCTTGTGCTGGATGGTGTTTGCAAGAATGAACTGTACCCGTTCCGCCCCGAACTTTTCCAGCACATCTTTGACCGCCGCCTCCGTATCCAGCCGGTTCTCTGCATAGTGGGCGCTGATGGTCTGCTCAATGGCTTCTTTGCAGGCGCTGTTCACCTGATATGAGAGGTTGTACTGTGCCATTTCCCCATGTTCTCTCGCATAGGCAGCTGAATGGGGGTAGAGAGGGGCAGTTCGTAATTCTTCCTGCGCCTTGCACACATCATCGGCACGGTTTTCAATGCTGTCCCGGATCACATCCATATAGCCAGTCTCCAGCTTTTCAAAATAACGGTACACATCCGCCAACGGAGATGAAGATTCCAAAAGTGCCTGAGCCTGGGTGTCGGTCAGTTCCAGCTCCTCCATCGCCATCACGATGTCCTCCCGGACGGTGTACTCATAGGTGTGGTGCAGGATTTCTTCTGGGGGCTGACTTTTCAACCAATCCATGTATTTTTCCTGCTCAGTGGCCATCTTTTCATAAAGGGCCGCATTCAGATTATTGGTATTCATGTTATCGCACCTCCTCATGCTGTTTTGGTTTCTTGTCTGTACTGCGGGGCGGCACCGGGCGTTTCAGATGATCCAGCACCGAAGGCCGTGTGCTTTTGGCAACAACAGCCTCGGCGTGTGCCTGTCCCTTTCCGTCGATGTTGAGCAAAGTATCCAGCTCCACCAGACGGGCGTTTTTGCTTCGCAGTTCTTCTTCATAAAGGAATGGCTTTCCGACTTCCTCCTTTGCGGCAGCCTGCTGCTGATAGAGGTTATCCAGCTGGGCCTTTGCCGCCTCCAGACGCTGTGGCATCTGGGCGAGGGCATTGTCGATACGGGTAAGATTTCCGCGAGGGTCTGTACCAAGAGTTGCCCTGTGGGTCATCTGTCCTTTCAGCAGGAGCGTATACTCCTGTTTCCAAGCGGAAAATTCCACGGATATGGCATAGCCCCGGTAGCTGCCAATCTGCACCGGATCGGAGGTTTTGACCTCCTTGCAGGCATCCAGAAGGGCTGCGCCGGCGTTCTCCTTATCGGTCAGCAGATCGCCACGAATCTCCATACCGGCAAAGCCGTCCTCTGGGTGCGGGTGAGCTGCCAAAACCTCCAGATCAGATTCAAAGCCCTTGATAAAACCTTTGTGCTTTTCAATCTCCTCCGGGAAGTATTTGAGCAGCTGGTCCTCCAGACGATATTGCTTGCTCTGGTGGTCGGCTTTCATCAGCTTCAGGCGGGATACCTCCACATCCAAATCCATACGCTCCTTGATGCGGGGATCTCCGGCACACAGAGCCTTGATCTCGGCAAAACTGAGGGCTGTTTCATCCACATCATCGCAGGAACGCACCGGCGATTTAGAAGTCATGATCTGACTGATGAATTTCTGCTTGTTCTCCACTGTCTGCCAGAGGTATGCGTCAAAGGTTCCCTCGGTCACATAGCGGTACACATGAACAAGGGGGTTCTGGTTGCCCTGACGCTCGATACGCCCCTTTCTCTGGGCAAGGTCTCCGGGTCTCCACGGACAATCCAGATCATGAAGTGCCACCAGACGGTCTTGCACATTGGTGCCTGCGCCCATCTTGGCGGTGCTGCCCAAAAGGACACGCACCTGACCGGTACGGACTTTAGAGAACAGCTCCTTTTTCCGCACTTCGGTGTTGGCTTCATGGATAAAAGCGATCTGGTCGGCAGGCATTCCCTGAGCAATAAGTTTCTGACGAATATCGTCATATACCGTAAAGACCGGTTCCTGCTCCGGCAGAGTCACAGCGCCTTCCAGTGCGTGAAGCAGTGGATTATCCAGCGTTTTCGCCGCCTTGCTTGCAGGAGCTTTGGCCTGTGGTGTAGAAATGTCGCAGAACACCAGCTGGGTCAGCTTGTCAGCTTTGCCGTCCCGCCAGATCTGCATGATGTTGTCCACACACTGATTGACCTTTGTGCCAGGTTCGTCCGGCAGCATCTGGTTGACGATCCTCTGGTCAAGCCCCAGCTTACGGCCATCCGAGGTAATCTTGAGCATGTTATCCTGGGACGGGTCAACAGTTCCGCTGTGTACCAGCGATGCACGCTCCGAAAGAGCTTTGACCATTTCCTGCTGATGTTCGGTAGGCTGCGCCACGATGTTGTGGTATTCCACCTCCGGGGTGGGCAGGTTCAGTTGGTCGGCGGTCTTGATGTCCGCCACTTCTTTGAACAGGTTCATCAGCTCTGGCAGGTTAAAGAACTTGCTGAATCTCGTTCTTGCCCGGTAGCCGGTGCCTTCCGGTGCCAGCTCCAAAGCTGTGACGGTCTCTCCAAATCGGGAAGCCCAGCAGTCGAAGTGGGTCATGTTCAGCTCTTGCAGGCGTTCATATTGAAGATAACGCTGCATGGTGTAAAGCTCGGTCATGGAGTTGCTGACCGGTGTGCCGGTGGCAAAAATCACGCCACGATTTCCGGTGATCTCATCCATATAGCGGCACTTGGCAAACATATCGGAGGATTTCTGCGCGTCCGATGTGGAAAGACCAGCCACATTCCGCATTTTTGTGTATAGAAACAGGTTTTTATAGTTGTGGGCCTCGTCCACAAACAAACGGTCCACACCCAGCTGCTCGAAGGTTACCACATCGTCTTTTCGCCCCTCGGCTTGCAGCTTTTCCAGTCTGGCTTCCAGAGACTTTCTGGTACGCTCCAGCTGCTTGACGGTAAAACGCTCGCCGCCGCTGGCCTGTACCTCTGCAATCCCCTCGGTGATCTCGTCGATCTGCTCATAGAGAAGCCGTTCCTGACGCTCCCGGCTGATGGGGATACGCTCAAACTGGCTGTGTCCCATGATAATGGCATCATAATCACCCGTCGCAATACGAGCGCAGAACTTCTTTCGGTTATGGGTCTCAAAATCCTTTTTTGTGGTGACTAAGATATTGGCGGAAGGATAGAGACGCAGAAACTCCGACGCCCACTGCTCGGTCAGATGGTTTGGAACCACAAAGAGAGATTTCTGGCACAGTCCCAGGCGTTTGGCTTCCATCGAAGCAGCTACCATCTCAAAGGTTTTGCCTGCGCCTACTTCGTGTGCCAGCAGGGTATTTCCGCCATACAGCACATGGGCGATGGCACTTTTCTGGTGTTCCCGCAGGGTAATGGCCGGGTTCATGCCGCCAAAAGTGATATGGCTGCCATCATACTCGCGGGGACGGGTAGAGTTCATTTCTTCGTTATACTGGCGCACCAAAGTCTGGCGGCGCTCCGGGTCTCTCCAGATCCAGTCCCTAAAGGCTTCCCGGATAGCCTGCTGTTTTTGAGCAGCCAGGGTGGTCTCCTTGGCGTTCAGAACCCGGCGCTCTTTTCCGTCTGCGTCCTCTATGGTGTCGTAGATACGGACATCCCGCAGGTTCAGGCTGTCCTCCAAAATCTTGTAGGCATTGGCACGGCTGGTTCCGTAGGTGGTGTAGGCTGCCACATCGTTGTAGGATACGGAAGATTTCCCCTTGATCTGCCATTCAGCGGTAAAGGACGAATAGTTGACCTCGATACTGCGCTGGAGATAAAACGGGGTGTTGAAGGTTTCGTACATAAACTGCTGGATGTACTCTTTGTCGATCCAGGTAGCGCCCAGACGCACCTCGATCTCCGACGCATCCAGGTCTTTGGGCTGGGCGGCGCTAAGAGCTTCCACATTGACTGCATAAACCGGGTCCTGCTGTGCCGCCCGCTGCGCCTGACGCAGTTTGCGGCGTACATTGCCGGAAAGGTATTCATCAGCAGTCACAAAATGGGGTGTGCCGTCTTTCTCCAACTGTCCCGGTACACGGAAGATCACGCCTTGCAGCTCTCCGGCCAGTTCTTCTTTTGTTTTTCCGGTAAGCTGGCTCATATAGCTCATATCTACGCAGGCTTTTTCCGAGATGGACACCGCCAGTGCTTCGCTTGCCGTATCCACAGTAGCCACTGCCTGATGGGGCTTGATGGTCCGTTTGGTGAACATATCCGCCTTGCGCTCCAGCTTTCCGTCCTCGTCGATAACTTCCAGCGCACAGAGCAGGTAATAGGAAGAATCATCTGCATAGGCCAGCCGGTTCGCACGGTCGTTGATGAGACCGTATTTGGCAGAAAAGCTGTCATAGAGTCGGTTCAGTTCCGCCTGTTTTTGGGTAATGGTGCTGTCTGGAACCGCTGCATCCATCTGAAGGTCGATCAGTTCCTGCACACAATCACGCAGTCCCACAAGACCTTTCACGCGGGCTTCGACGGTGGCGTTGAGGTCAGGGCGCACCATGCGGCTGTTTTCCCGATAGTACACCTGCCCGTCTACAATGGCATAGGAATAGTTCTTCACATTTGGGTCGGCAGGAATGGAGGTGTCAATGGCTTCGCCTTCGCCCAGCTCCGGCAGCTCTGCCTCCTGATAAGTGCCATGAATGTACTTCACAGCATCATGCAGCTGGTCGGAAAGCTTCAGTCCCTCGATGGGGTTCACGGTGTAGTCCATACCATGTGCAGTGCTTACCGGCTCCTGTCTGCCCAGCACCATTTCCGGGTGGTCGATAAAATACCGGTTGATGGCAAACCCGTCCTCCGTCTGTCCGGTCTGCGTCCACTCTGATGCAATGTCCAGCGGACGGTCCCGCTTTTGGAGAAAGATGATGTCCGATACAACCTCGGCACCGGCATTCTTTTTGAACGCGTCATTAGGCAGACGGATCGCTCCCAGCAGCTCGGCACGCTGGGCAAGATAGCGGCGCACGGTGGAATCCTTGGCATCCATGGTATAGCGGGAGGTCACAAAAGCTACCACACCGCCGGGACGCACCTGATCCAGTGCTTTGGCGAAAAAGTAATTATGAATGTTGAAATTCAGCTTGTTGTAGGCTTTGTCATTGACCTGATACTGACCAAAAGGCACATTGCCGATGGCAAGGTCAAAGAAGTCCCGCCTGTCAGTGGTCTCAAAGCCGCCTACTGTGATGTCCGCCTTGGGATAGAGCTGCTTTGCGATACGCCCGGAAACCGGGTCCAACTCCACGCCGTACAGATGGCTGTTTCGCATTTTCTCCGGCAGCATACCAAAGAAATTGCCCACACCCATAGACGGCTCCAGAATATTTCCTGTCTCAAATCCCATACGGTCCACCGCTTCGTAGATGGCCTGAATGACCGTAGGGCTGGTGTAATGGGCGTTGAGGGTAGAGCTTCTGGCGGCGGCATATTCCTCCGGGGTCAGCAGTTCTTTTAGCTGGGCATACTCTAAAGCCCATACCGGTTTCTCCGGGTCAAACGCATCAGAGAGACCGCCCCAGCCCACATAACGGGAAAGAATCTCCTGTTGTTCGGGGCTTGCCTGCTGTCCGGCAGATTCCAGCTCTTTCAGCAAACGAATGGCATTAACATTTGCCTGGAACTTGGCTTTTGGACCGCCTTCACCCAAATACTCATCGGTAATGCGGAAGTTCTGTGCATTGCGGCGCAGGTTAGCCTTGTATTCCTCATAGGAGGCTTCCTCGGCAGCTTTGGCATTGGGGAAGGTCTGCCACTGGCCGTTGACCTGAATGGAAACCGGGTGTTCATCCAGCACTTCCTCAAAGGTTTTCTCCGGCTCTGTTACAGGGGCTGGCGGCTCCGGCTCCTCAATATGCAACCGTTCCACCACCACATCATAAGGTAGATGGTTCTTATCGCCCGGATAGACGGCCATGGTCTCGGAATGGAAGGTCGGGGATTCGGTAGCCGATTGGGGCTGTTCCTGTCCAAAGCCGTCCTGCTGACGGGCATACATCCCGCGCAGCAAAGGCGCAACCTCATCCCAGCGGAAATACAGCATAGCCAGACGCTTTTCCTCTGCATCCATGACTTCCAGTTCTATGCCCTGTGCCGTGGTACGGTAATCGACAATATCGCCGGTCTCCAAATTCAGCGTCTCGATCTCACCGGAATAGGCTCTGCTCAGCCAGTAGGCGATCTCGCTGTTGCTCCTGCCGGATTGCAGCAGCGTGGAAATCTGCTTTTTATCCGCTTCATCCATCAGTCCATGAGCCAATACATCCCGCAAGTCCTGATCTGCCTTGTCCGGGTCAATAGGAAGAAACTCGGTATAGTAAGCATTTCGGCGATCTGCCCGAAGCAGCTGTTCAAACTGTTCTTTGCGCTCTGCCCGGTAGATGGGATATACCATGCCGGTGGGCAGAAGCTGTACGGTGTCATCCCGTAGCTCGGTGATCTGATAGGCGTCATCCTCGATATACACGGTATCGCCCACGGCATAGACCGGGGCGGCTGGGTCATAGGAGGTTCTTTGCGGAATTGGGCGGCGAACTGCGTCATATTCCTCATCGGAAATAGCAACTTTGGAAGTCTGCTCTGTCTCAACAGCTGCGATCTGCTCTACATCCGACATTACCTGCTGGATAAATGAGTCATTGTCCAGTTTTTCCGGGTCTGCCACCTGGCCGTTGACGATCCCTCTTTCCTCCAGAGCTTCCCGGATGGCGATGGGGTCGATGTTGTCAAAACGGTCCTGTTCTTCTTCGGTATAGAACCGGTCCTCCTGAATGAGCTGGGCAAGCCTGCGCTGTACCTTCGGCCAGGGCAGCTGCGTTTCCTCCGGGCTGCCGGCACGGACAACGAACAGGCTGTTGCTGTTACTGCCGCCGTATTCCTGAGCCAGCCATGCAGCGGTATCTTTCTCTCTTGCATGGTCTTTCATATAACGGACGACAGCGTGTTTACTCTCGATATTGCCGTTCCATGCACAAATGGCAGTATCAATATCTTCCTGAGAAAGAGGGCGCAGAAGTTCATGGAGCTTTGGATAGGTTTCGTCGATCACTTCCCGGTGCAGGCGCTGGCGGAACTCCGGCACATCCGAATAGAGGCGGATCAGCTCCATATCCTTAGAACCAAGGACCGCACGGCGCACAGCGGCATTGCCCTCGATGACAGCATTTTCACGGTCAGAATGCCCGCAGGCATTGCGGTATGCGGCATCCTCGGAAATGGCGGCAGTCACCACAGTCTTATACTGCTCAAACTGCTCCCGAAGGGTAGGCTTTGGCGTTTCTTCCTCCACCTCCGGCTGCTGGGCTTGGATGGCATCTTCTTCTGCCAATTCCTTTTCAGCCTGGATTTTGTCATACTGCGCCTGTTCCTGTTCGGTAAGATAGCGGCCTTTCTGGACAAGTGAGGTAATGCGCTTGGCAACCTTTTCCCAGTTCAAGTGAACATCCGGGCAGTCCTGCTTTTTATAGTGCAGTCCTTTCCCATCGTGATCTTCGCCGCTGTGTGTTGCGCCGGACAGGGCATGAGAGCGTCCGCCAATGCCATACTCGTCTTTGAGGAATCTCACTTTCTCCTTATCCGTATGGTTTGCCATGAAGAACGCATAGATACGGCCTTTTCCTCCGGCGAAACTGCTGCCGCCGGTCATGGCGGCGTCGATCTCATCCTCGGTAATGAAGTGCTGGACGGTTGGCACTTGGGAAAGCTCTGAAGAAAAGGTCCTGCGGGGCAGGTCAAGGTCCTTCAGGTTCTCCCAGATCTCCCTCTGTCTATGATAGTGAAAACGCAACAGGTCACGGTCCTGCTGATAGGCAGTCCAGAAGGCAGCGTATTCTTCCTTGAGGGTTTGGCGGAAAGCTGGGTCACTCAGCTGCTCGGCAAGCCATGCAGTTTCTTCCGGGAACCCGGTTCTCTGAATACCGGACAGACAGGACAGATAC
This sequence comes from Clostridium sp. AM27-28, assembly GCF_003480955.1. Lineage (NCBI taxonomy): Bacteria > Bacillati > Bacillota > Clostridia > Eubacteriales > Clostridiaceae > Clostridium > Clostridium sp. AM27-28. The sequence continues at coordinate 75,253 of NZ_QUJT01000007.1, read as the reverse complement.
CCGGAATCTCTGGCTTTATCGCTGAAATCGTGGTACAGATGCCAAAGTTTTTCTGCAAGGAGGGAGCGTTCATAGCCTGCCGCTTCTGCAAGCTCCACATTAGAGGCAAACTGACCACTTTCCAAAAGCTCCCCGATACGCTCTGCGGCGCGCTCCCAAGAAATGATCTGGGCAGACCTGTCATAACGGACAGACTTCCCGTGGGAAAGATGGATACCATCCTCGGCATACCATGCACTCACACTGCCAAGGCCGTTGCCGCCGTGGTACAGCGTTTTCAGTATCTCGGCAATCTCAGCGGTGGTTTTCTGCTTTTCAAATGCTGCAACCACACGCTCCCTCTGACGATCTGTATTGCCGCCCAAACGCAGCACATGGTCGATGTCATTTTGGGCAAAAGAAAAAGCAGAGGATGTATGCGCTACATTCTCTGCTTCATCTATGGATTGGATCTGTTCCGCTTCGGAGAGGAACAGGTTTAGGGTCAGCTGTTGATAAGCTCCGCCATCAGGATCTCCTCTGCCTGGGCTTTGCAGGTGTTCATCAGCCCCACCCACTTCATGGGATCGCTGGCTTTCAGTTGCTCGGTGGCTCCCGCTTCCTTCGCCAGCTGGGGCATCATCTGCTCCAGTCTGCTCTGGGCGGTCTCGTCGATCTCCAGAAGGTGCTGGTACAACTTCTCGCTCAGCAGCATCTGGTTGTAGAGGATGGGACGATGTTCCTTCAGGTAGGTTTTCCTCATCCTGCCGTACTTGCCCAGGGTTTTCTCTGACTGCTGGCTCAGCTTCAGGTCGGGAATCAGATAGTCTCCGTTCTGGATATAGGTCATGGGATTGTTCATCTTGCTTGCTCCTTTCTTGGTTGGCTTCGCGCTCTGCATTTCGGACGGTGACGCCGATCTGCCGCAGCACCTGCTGGTTGATCTGGCTGACCGCTGTTCCCAGCGCCCCGATGGTGGACGGGGTGTTGAAATCAAAGATCGCCATGAAATCTTCGTGGTCGAAGTAACGTTCCGGCTCCAGTCCACAGCGGGACATCAAAGCGTAAGTGATACTGACGGTGGCGGCTGCCTTGAACTGCACTCCGATGTTAAACTCATCATATTCCTCCAAAAAGGAACCGTCAACGATATAGAAGAAGTCCTGCTGATGCTCCGTCCAGTATTCCTCAGCCAGTTTTCCGGCTACCTTGGTGAGCTGTCCGGCAAGGTCATCACCGGAAACATCATAGGTGCGCTCAAGCATGGCCTGCACCGAATCCAAATGGCGCTCCTCCAGCTGCCACAGCCAGGGAGTGCGGGAATGTTCACGGGTTCCGGTGTCGGAAATATCAAAGACATAACGCAGGCGGGGCCTGTCCCCGGAATCGTCCACCAGAGCGATTCCCTTGGAACCGCGCCTTACATAACGGCCCATCTTTTCATTCCACAAATCGTACTCCGCACAGGCGGTGGCGTCCGGTCGCTGGGCGTAGATCATCAGTTGTTCATGGAACGGGTACTTGTAAAGGCGGGAAGCAGTAGTGAGAAACCCTGCCCATTCCTGCCAGCTCCCCGTGAGCTGTGTTGCCACCTTGTCCGCCATCTGTGCATATAGTTCAGCTTTGGTTGGCATAGTGTTCTGTCCTCCTTTCAGTTTTGGGGTAAAAAGGTGGGGTGGCAGATCGCCACCCCATCCCTGCCGATTATGGTGTTTACTGGTCAAAATCCGGGTACAGCTCCAGTTCGGCAAACTTCTCATCGGTCATCGCACAGAGCTTCGTAAGGGCGCTGTCGGTCAACTCTCTCAGCTCCGTTTCCTCCGGCGAAAGCTCGCCGCGCATCTCACGCAGACTGTCAATCAGCCCGGTGCGGCTGCCGGTATTGTAAATGCACATCAGGTTCATTTCCTCAAAAGTAAAGTTTCCCATATCAAATCTCCCTTTCCGCACTCTTTTTGGGTGCTGTCTTTTTGTGTTCTGTCTTGGGCTGGCCTTTCAGCTGCTCCATGACGGACTTTTTCTTTTCCCGTTCCTCCCGATGGGTGGCGGCTGCCAACTCCATCAGGGAAATGGGCTGACCGCTTCGGGCCTGCTGTTCCAGCTCTGCCACCGTAGGTTCTTTTGTGCCATTGTTGATGATACCGTCGATCATGCCGTAATCGTCCTCCAGCATCATTTCCGCATTTTTCAGCGGGTTTTCTGGCAGGAATCCGGGGATCTGGGTAAAACCAACACTGTCACAGTAATGACAGGATACCTTACCGTCCTGTCTGATCGCAACGATGTCGCTGACGCTCATGGAGGGACTGTGAAAGTCCACGGGCTTTTCCAGATTGAATTGCTGATAGAGTTTTTCCAGCTGCTCCGGCACAGTGCCAGACTCCCTCAGAGGAGCTGTGTAAATGAGGTCATAATTGCTGCGGTCTATGGAAATGTTATGGGACTTTAACCAGTCCAGATTCATAAAGCGTACATTCTGCGGATCGTCACGACTTACCTGATAGATGGCAAAGCAATCTCTATTCTGGGAGAGAAATGCCTGTTCGCGTTCCTGCTGATGTTCCTGACGCTCCATGACCTTTTCGTGGAACTGAGGGCTTTTCTCCCATTCCTCATGGTCCACACCGAAAAGACCGCCATGATCCATGATTTCCTGCGGGTCAAACACCATGCTCTCCGTATTGTCCTCATGCAGCGCATAGACGGTCAAACCGGCGGCATCCAGTTCCAGCGCCCGTTCTCTGGTAACAGGGAGCATCCCATCATAGGAGTAGCCATATTCCTGCATATCCGGTGTGGATACCTGCTCATCCGGCATGGGGTATTCATCCAGTGCCTGCTCCTGCGCTTCCGGCAGCTGGGAAGAAGCAGTCATCTGACTGGTCTCTGCCTGCATTTGCTGATAGGCCGCTTCCTGCAAGGTCTCAATCATGGACATAGGAGCGTGTCTGAGCGAAGTGCTGTCCAGATTGTTGTCATCACAAATCTGGAGAACTGCATTTTTGCGGGAAAGCTCCGGCATATCCAGCTGACCGCCATCCAGCTCTTTCATGGATGCGGCATCGTAAAGGGTATAGTCCCAGCCACTGTCACAGGGCTGGATATGAAGATAAGTGGCATCGTCGATCAGAAACAAAGCCTCCTGCTGGTTGGCGTCCGCTCCCAGCACCTCCATTTCCGGCATGGCCGCAGCCAGTTCCTTTACCGCTTTTTGCACCAACGGATTATCACGGTAATAGTCGATTGCCTGAATGGTGTCCAGGTCAATGGTCTGCCCGGTCAAAATCGGAAAAGGTCCTTCATAGTCGCTTCCATCTTTCAGCTCAAAGCCAATGCCCTTGATCCCGTTCATTCGCTCTGCCGGAATCTCCTGATAAATGCGGACCGCCTCCTCCAAAGACAGGTTATCGTGATATTCTCCAAGGTTTGGAAACTCCATGCACTCTGCTACATAGTAAGTCAGATTGCCGGTTGGCTGCTCTATCGGGGCGGTTTCCGGCTTTGCCTTTGCATGGGGGTCTATTCCACGCTCTTTGCAGATTTCCTTATAGTGGCGCTCAATGTCAGAGATCAAAGTACCGGAGGTCTTGTTGATGGTTTCCAAACTGGCTCTCAGCTCTTTCAGCTCCTTGCCCTGACTCCAGCTTGCAATATAGCCGAAGCTGTTTTCTCCGGTCTCGATGCCAAAATATTTGCAGACTGCGTAGGAGATGCTTTCAGCCTCCACTTCCTCCGTGTGGCGACTTTTGATTGCCTGTTTTTCTGTGGTTGGATCTTCCTCAACTGCAAGACGCCATTCAAACTGATTTTCGTCCACATAGCGCCAATCCATATCAGAAGCAAACTGTTCAGCTTCTTTTTCTGTGGCAAAATCCAGCTTGAAATCATGCTTGGTTCCACCTTCACTCTCCAGTACAACCTTCCATGACGGTAGCATTTCATATTTTTTAGGGTCATGGAGCTTGCTGTGGGCAATCTCATGAACCGTGGCCGAAACCGTCTGCACCTCACTCATGCCCTGACGAATGGCGATTTTCTGATGATCGGCAGAAAAATAGCCGTCCGTATCGGCAGCCATTGCTTCAAAAGTGATCGGCACCGGCGCACTGCGGCGCAGAGCCTCCATGAATGCCTCATAATTTGGCACATTGCCGGAAAGGGAGGAAGCAAGCTCCGGCAAAGGTTTCCCGTCGGTCTGGCTCACATCAAAGACCTTGACCGGACGAAACATGGGGATTTCGATTTCTTTTTCCTCTGTGACGATCTTTCCGTCTTTATCCAGAATCGGAGCCTTGGTATCCGGGTCCAGCTTCTGCTCCTCGATTTTCTTCTTATACGGTGTGGGGGCGATGATGGTAATGCCATGCTCGCCCTTTTTTACATGACGCTCAAACTGGTCTTTCCACTTATTGTATCCGGCTACCAATGTAGCGTCCGGCTTCTGCATATAGATGAGCATGGTGTTGTTTACCGAATAGCGGTGGAAGCGGGACATGACGGACAGATAGCGCATATACTTTTCGCTCTCAAACAGTTCCTTGATGCCCTGCTCGATGCCATCTGTGATTTCCCTTAGCCGCTCTCGGTTGGTGGGTTTGTTCTCAGCCATGATTTTCAATCTCCTTTCCAATTGTGTGATTTCTGCTGTGTGTTCTGCAATCCATGCCTTTTGTTCTTCTTCACTTTCATAAAGAAAAAGGTCCAGCAGGTACTCTACATAGGTTTCCTTCTGGATCGCTTCCACAAAACGGGGGTGCAGTTCTTCCTCCGGTGTCCGGGGAGAATGGTCGATCTCCCATTTTTTCAGCAGATGGTAGTAATCGGACAGTACGCGATAACACCGCTGCCGGTCCTCCCGAAACTTTTGTGCCTCGGTTTTCTGCCGGACATACCTCCTGCGGGGAGGGGCCTGACTGTCATAGATCAGGCCAAAGTCCTGTGCCAGTTTCTCCGCCGCTTCTTTTGGGGAGAGATTAAAGAGCTTTGCGGTAAAGTCGATCACATCCCCATCTGCACCGCAGCCAAAGCAGTGGAACCGCTGGTCTACCTTCATGCTGGGGTTCTTATCATCGTGAAAGGGACAGCAGGCCATACCATTTCGTTTGACCTCGATCCCATAAAACGCTGCCACTTCTCTGGTGCTGACTGACAGCTTGACTGCTTCAAATACATTCTCTGCCATGTGCCTTTAACCGCTGGGCTTTCTCACAGGAGGCTGGTATCCGGCAGCTTTCGCACGCTCACTGGCAGCTTTGCGGCGTTCTGCGCTATATGGCTCCCTGACTGATACACACCGCTTGGGGACGGTAAAGTTATGGGCGTCCTTTCGGGTGATCTGGTCGGGGTGCTTTTTTGCCAGCAAATCCAGCTTCTCCATCAGACGGGGATCATGGGTATAGATCTCAGCCATTGGTTCTGCCTGATTATAGAGAAGAATGGTTTCCCGTTCCACTAAAGAGAGCTTCATCGGCTGCCTCCTTTCCGCTGATCAAATTCCAGCTTGAAGTTGGCGTACTGTCCATCGTCCTCCAAAACCACAGTGGCATCGTAGGTCTTGCCGGTTTTCTCCGAATATAGCCCCGTCACACGGACACGGCCATCGTTAAGCAGTGCAGACACCACAGCCTTGGTCGGCTGTTTTTTCTTGGCAGCCCACCATTTGTTATTTTTCCAGATTGCAAATTTGCAAGAATCATTCTGACAGAAGAAGCCTTTTTGCAGTTCTGCAACTTCACCGCCGCAGCGAGGGCATTTGCCCACCACCTCACGGGGCGGAGTGAACAGGTACTCAGTTCCTTTGATGACCTGATAAGTTCCCACCAGATCTTTCAGCATGGTGCTGATCCCGTCCAAAAACTCCTCCGGGGCAAGCTGCCCGCGCTCGATCTCGCCCAGTCGGTACTCCCACTCGGCAGTCAGAAGCGGCGATTGCAGTTGTTCCGGCAGAACGGTGATCAGGGAAACTGCATCGTGGGAAGGGAGAAGCTGCACCGTTTTCCTGCTCTTTTTTCGTTCCAGAAAACCGGCAGATACCAGCTTTTCCAAAATACCGGCACGGGTGGCCGGTGTCCCCAGACCTTTTCGCTCGGCATCCTCCGGCATATCCTCTTTTCCGGCAGTCTCCATCGCGGACAACAGAGTGTCCTCCGTAAAGTGCAGGGGCGGACTGCTTTTGCCTTCTTTGACGATTGCAGCAACAACCGAAAGGGTCTGTCCTTCGGTCAGCTCCGGCAGGGCTTTCTCTGCGCCCTCTTTTTTCGGCTCTGCATCCTTCATTTTGGCACGGTAGGCGTCCTCCAGTGCTTTCCATCCGGGGTGCTTCACCGTTTTTCCTTTGGCGGTAAACTCCCTACCGGCACACGCTGCAATCACAACGGTTTCCGAATAGATATGGGGCTGGGCCACGGCACACAGCAGACGCAGGGCCACCAGCTCCAGCACCGCTTTTTCTCCCGCAGGAAGGGCAGAAAGGTCTGCATCCTTGAGATTTCTGGTAGGGATTACTGCGTGGTGGTCGGTTACTTTCTTATCGTTGATGACCGTCTGCGGATCACAGGTAATGGCGATCCCTTTGCGAAACGGCATAGCATTGGCAACCAGATTCACCAGCACCGGCAGGCTGTCTGCCATATCACTGGTCAGATAGCGGCTGTCAGTACGGGGATAGGTGCAGAGCTTCTTTTCATACAGGCTTTGCAGATAGTCCAGGGTCTGCTGGGCTGTAAATCCAAGCAGGCGATTGGCATCTCTTTGCAGAGTAGTCAGATCATAGAGGGCAGGCGGCTTTTCGGACTTTTCCTTGCACTCCACCTTTTTGATTGTGACATTTGCACCCTGACAGGCTTCTTTCAGCTGCTCAGCAGCAACCTTATCCGCCATGCGCTCCCCGGATACGGTAAGACCGGGCAGCTCCAGCGCCACGGTATAAAAGGGAATCGGCTTAAAGGTGTCGATCTCAGCTTCTCGCTGAACAATAAGCGCCAGCGTCGGGGACATCACGCGCCCGATGTTGAGGGTTCGGTGATACAGCACGGAAAAAAGCCTTGTGGCATTGATCCCCACCAGCCAGTCGGCCTTGGCACGGCAGAGGGCAGCATCCCGAAGTCCGTCATAATCCGCACCGGGGCGCAGGTTTGCAAAGCCCTCCCTTATGGCAGAGTCCTCCATCGAAGAAATCCAGAGCCTTTTCATAGGCTTTTGACAGTCTGCCAGCTCATAGACGCTGCGGAAGATCAGCTCACCCTCGCGTCCGGCATCGCAGGCATTTACCACTTCCGTCACATCCGGGGCATTCATCAGCTTTTTGAGAATATCAAACTGCTTTTTCTTATCCTTTCCCACCACCATCTGCCAATGCTCCGGCAGGATAGGCAGGTCATCATATCGCCACTTGGCATACTTGGGATCATAACTGTCTGCATCCGCAAGACCAGCCAGATGGCCCACGCACCAGCTGACACGCCAGCCGTTACCCTCCAGATACCCATCCTTACGAGCAGTTGCACCGATTACCGCAGCCAGACTTTGTGCAACCGATGGTTTTTCAGCGATTACCAGTTTATATCTCATCATCTTCAGCCTCCCATTCATTCTGCCAATTATCAGACAGTTTTTTTGCAATGCTGTGTTCTGAGGCAAGTGTAATGTCATATCCAAAGCGATAATCATATCGGTACAACCTGCCAATCAAATCATTGATTATGATATTGCAGGCCATAATCACACGCTCTTTATCCACCTGCATCAGTTGATAGCGTTGATAATTGTTGTAATATTCTTCGTGACGGCGGGTATTGCAGGCGGCATCTTCAAGTAAACTATCTACTGCATCCTGGCAACCATCTTCTTTTTCCCCTTCCATGCAGTTCAGAAGTTCCATCATCAAAGGAAAGCTCTGTTCATCCATAGGAGCTTCTGCTGCAAGAAAACCGATCAAAGCGGATAAGAGCAGACGAGCCGCCGTCTGTTCTTGTTCCGTCAGCACGGCCATTGTTTTCTCCGCATTTGGCAGGATCTTTTCTTCCACAAAATCTGCCGCATCGTCGGAACAAAGCTGACGGATAGAATCTATGGACAATGAAACTGTCATGGTATCTAAGGAGAAATCAAAGGGGTCATCTTGCTTTGGCTTTCTCCAAAGTTTGTTTAACATGGTAGAAAGAATGTCGCCGCCAAAATACACAGCAATTACCAGCAGGTCAAAAACAGCAATCAGCTTGATAAATATAATCAGAACACTCATTTTTTTCGTTTCCTTTCTTTGAGCCAGCGTTCCATCTCACGATGGCAGATACCTACGCAGGGGCTTCCATAACTCCCGCAACCATAGCAGGGGTGGTTGTGGGGTAAAGAAGGAGGACGGGAAGTTTCCCTCCCGCCCTCCGGCCTGCGTGTCATCATGCGTTCATAGGGACTGTCTGTGAATCGGGTCATTTCACGCTGTCCTCGTCATCTTCTTCTGTGCTGCCCCCGTCAGCGTCCGGTTCATCCGACTCCTCATCCTCGGTTTCCCATTCCTCGGAATCTTCCTCGCCGTAATCATAATCGTCCAGACTGTCATTGCCCTTGGTCTTAGGCTTATTCTTAATGAGCTTCAAGTAGGCAAATACGCCACCGCCTCCCAGCAGAGCCAGCAAAAGGACTATCGCAGCCGGGTTCAGTCCGGCAGGCTTCTCTTTTTCCGGTTCCGATGTTTCTACCGGAGGTTCCGATGCTTTGCCCGTACATTTACTCTTATCAGTTACGCAGACCGGGCAGGCCGTATTGACTGCCCCTGCTTCACATTTTGTTGAACAGCTGCATACCGCAGGCATCTCCTCTTTGGGTTTTCCATCTTCCATCAGCGCCGCAAGGTCTGCATCGTCCACCTGATTCAGAAAGTGAACAGCAGTCTCCTTGTCCTCATTCGCCCTATCAATCAAGATGTAAAAGTAATTTCCAGCTTTGGTCGTAACCGTAATAAGCTGCTTATTGCCTCCAAAATCATCTACCAGTGCTGCATTCCCCTCCGGTGTAAGTGCCGGTGCTGGTTCTGTTTCTTCCACAATCACGTTGCTATCATTGGTAGAATCCTCTGCCGGTGCCGCCGGAGCCTGTTCTGACCCCTGTGCAAAAGCAGGGATCGTAAAGCCAAATGCCACAACCATTGTCAGGCAAAAGGCGGAAAGTGTTCGGAGCAATCGTTTATTCCTCATAGCTGTTTTCCTCCTGTTCGTTATTGTCATCAGCCAAACTGCCGGGAACTGTGCCACCGGACAGCATGGCGCTCAACTGGGTCGGGGTCATACGCAGGGCGCGCACCATCTGGACGATCTCCAGATTTTCTGCCTCGGTTTTCTGTGCTTCCAGCGCCTTGAGCTTTTCCTGATACTCTGCGATCTTCTCACGGACCTTTGTAATCTCCTGGTCAATGCGCTCAATTTTGTTCTTTGCCATCGTCTATCACTCCTTCTTAAAAATCTCTGTTACCAGTTCATCAGGCCGTAGCCCTTAATGCTTTGATAATTCAGGTCATAACTTTTAATCTTGCAGGCATCGCCGGAATTTCCCTCCACGGTATAAACACGGCTGCCATCCGTACCGATCACGATACCCACATGGTCTGCTGTCCCATCCAAATCCCAGTCAAAGAAAATTGCATCTCCGGGAGCCAGATTGTTATAGCCTCTTGCGCCCCACTGTCCATGAGACTGGAACCACGGAACACCTTGCCACTCACAGCCTGCAAAGCGCGGCTCACTTTTTCCTGCCTGGTTATAGCACCAGGATACGAAGCAGGCGCACCATTCCACACGGGAGTCAAAGCCGTACCAGCTCCAGTAGGGATAACCGCCCACATTGCCCACCTGACGCTTGGCCAGTTCCACCAGCTGAGGATTGCCGGGGCGGGTACCGTTAATGAACTGCACACCGGACAGATCTTCCGAGCCGCTGGTATCAGGGGAGCCGCCGCCAAACAACAGCGGCTTATTGCCCATGGTCTGCCGGTAAACCTGATACATTTTCATCTGCTCCGGGGTCAGAAGTTCCGACACCACAGCGGAAATGGGCTTGCTGGCGAGTTTCACATTCAAAATGTAATACTCATAGGGAACTTCTTCTGAGGTGGTCTCACCGGTCTCCGGGTCGGTGGAGGTCTCCGTGCGGTAGCGAATCTCCACTTCCTCAGTAAGCGTCAGCTGATACTGTGCTGCAAACACACGCGCCAGCTCTGCCTGAGCGCTCTGCCGGGTGTAGCCTTGCAAGACGGCAGAGAGAAATGCTGCCAGCTCATGAGGGTCATGGCCGATCATACCAAGGTCATAGCGATACTCGTCATACCCTGGGTGACTGCTTTCTATGTTGTCGATTTCCTCCTGCAACCGGGCTTCTCTGGCTGCATAATCTGCCTCCACCGCCAGCATTTCCGGGTCATCCGACGGATAGGTGGTGCCGGAGAGAACGGAACCGATGCTCTGCGCCATCATGGAGCAGGAGGACATGGTATTCATCAGCATACAGGTAATGAGGAACAAAACCCCTGCCATCAGGAAACCCTTCTTGTGGCGCATGACGAATGCCCCTGCCTGCTGTACCTTTTCTTTTACCGTCCTTGCGGCTTTTCCGGTTTTGGATGCAGCCTGGGCGGTATTTCCGGCAGTCTGACCGGCGTGTTTGGCGGCGGCATACTGCTTTTTGATGGCCTGCTTTTGCTGCCAGCGGGAAAGAGGGTTGCTGGCAAACCGGGGATTTTCCTGCAAAGATTTCTGGTACAGAACATTTACATTTGCCTTTTCCAGTTGACGCTCTGCCTGGGCTGCTTTGCGGTACGGCTTCAGCTTGTGGCTGCGATAGCCCTCCCGCACCAGATAAGCGCCGGTCTCCACCGCTTCCTCGGACTTGTGGGCGCTTTCCACGCCCACATTGTCCTGCTCTGTTTCCCGGATCTCTTTGTGGAGCTTGCCTGCGACCAGATGGACGGGAGCTTCCCTGACTCCTTGAGAAACTTTGGAAGGTGGCTTTTTCTTGTCCTCAAAGGTCAGCTTCGAGGTCTTTTTTCCGGTATCCGGGTCAATGACCGTCTGCCTGACCTTTTTCTTTGGGATATTGGCCTGCGCCTTATCTGCTCTGGCCGCAGCTTTTTCCGCTTTACGGATCGGCTTTTCCAGTGCAGGATCAGACCGTTCCTCATCAGTAAAGCGCAGGCGCGGCTCTTTATTCAAACCATTCTCCCAGCATGAGGGAGGACATCATGTAGTGCAGCTCTGCATAAATGGCCATTCCCACAGGATCGTTGAACATACAGCCGGACAGGTAGGCATAAAACTGTGCCACCACATCGGACAGGATCTTCGCTTCAGTTCCTTCCAGAACCAGACCACCCATACCTTCCTTGGCACGGATGGCACTCCAGACCTCTGCCAGACGGAGAAGCCCCACCTGACCGGTCTCATTCAGTTCTGCTGCCTGATCTGCCGCTGTGCGGCACTCGCTTACCGCATCGGCCATGACTGTAAGCAGCTGGCTGCGCTGGGCATTTACCGCCCTGTCAAAAAACATCAGCGGATTTTTATTCAAAATGTTGGAGTTCATCATCATTCATCCTCCTTCTTTTTCAGTTCCTGGGGTTTGGTGGTCATAATGCGGTAAAGCTCGGTATTCTTCGGGAAGTGATCCACGAAAGGCAGGATCGTGGAGCCATAGAACAGCAGGCCCTCGCCCTCACCGGAGTGGGTCACATAAGATAACTGGTGTGTGGAAATGCCCAGCTGCTTGGCGAGGATCTGCCGGTCCCCGCCTGCCTGGTTGAGCATATACACGAAGTCGGAATTTTCAAAGATATTTTCCACCTCGCGGCTGCTCAAAAGGTCTTTGACATTCTGGGTGATACCTGTCGGAATACCGCCCCATTTTCTGAATCGCTTCCAGATTTCCACCGTATAGGCGGCGGTCTGCTCCTCCTTCAAAAGCAGGTGCATCTCGTCGATGTAGTAACGGGTGGACTTGTGGGCGGCACGGTTGATGGTAACGCGGTTCCATACCTGATCCTGAACCACCAGCATACCGATTTTTTTAAGCTGCTTGCCCAGTTCCTTGATGTCATAGCAGACAATCCGGTTATCAATGTCCACATTGCTCTGATGATTGAACACATTCAAAGAACCCGTTACATAGATTTCCAATGCCGTTGCAATGTACTGAGCTTCTTTTTCTTCCTGCTCCCGCAACAGGTTATAAAGGTCCTCCAAAATCGGCATATTCTCCGGCTTTGGGTCATTGAGATATTCGTTGTAAACCAACCGTACACAACGGTCAATAATGGTTTTCTGCACCGGCTGCAAGCCCTCCTTACCGCCCACGATCAGCTCACACAAGCTGAGGATAAAATCAGATTTGAGGGACAGCGGGCTTTCATCATCCGAGTAGTCCAGATTCAGATCCATCGGATTGATATAGTTGGTTGAAGTAGGTGAGATCTTGATGACCTGCCCATGCAGACGCTCAACAAGAGGTGCGTACTCCGCTTCCGGGTCACAGATAATGACATCATCACTGGTAAGCAAAAAGCAGTTGGCAATTTCTCGTTTTGCGCTGAAGGACTTACCGGAACCCGGCGTACCCAAAATCAGGCCGTTGGGGTTTTTCAGCAGCTTTCTGTCCACCATGATGAGGTTGTTGGACAGAGCATTGATGCCGTAGTACAGTGCTTCTTTCCCGTTCTGGAACAGTTCCTGCGTAGTGAAGGGCACAAAGATAGCTGTGGAACTGGTGGTCAATCCTCGCTGGATCTCAATCTGATTGAGACCCAGAGGCAGACAGCTCATCAGCCCTTCTTCCTGCTGGAAGTCCAGCCTGGTCAGCTGACAGTTATACTTCTGGGCAATAGAGCCTGCCTGAAAGATGTTGTTGCCAAGCTGACGGGGATTGTCCGCTGTGTTCAGCACCAGAAAGGTCAAAAGGAACATTCTCTCGTTGCGGCTCTGCAAATCCTGCAAGAGTTTTTTCGCTTCACTGCCGTAGGTAGCAAGATCAGATGGAATGATGTCCATGTCATATCCGGCGCGGACTGCTTTTTTCTGTTCCTCGATCTTGCTGCGGTCAAGGTCGGTAATCTTGCGCTTTACCGTTTTGATGGCTTTCACCTGATCCACCGACTGAATGTGCATACTCACAATGAGCGAGCTTTCCATATCCAGAAAATCAGCCAGCAGACGGTCATTCAGCTCCGGTGCGAGAATCTGCAAAAAAGAAACAGCCCCGTATTTCTTACCCATACGGAACTGCTTGCCGGTGCGGAACTCAAAGGAGCTTGGTGCAATAAAATCCTTTGTGGACAGACCGGAAGGAGCCAGCCAGTCCCATTCAAACTGAAACGGGAGTTGTTCATCCATGTGGAATACCGCATGAAGCTGAAAAAGCCTTTCTTTACCGTCCAGCGTTCTGGCAGCTACACCAAGACGCTTAAAGTTATTAAGTATATCGGTCTCAATACGCTCCAGACGGGGCTTGGCGGCTTTGATGCTGTCCGCGTCGATACCAAAGGTCAGGTATTTTGTCTTGATGAGACCGTTGTTACCTCTGGCCAGCTGATTTTGCAGCATTGTGGTGTATTCCTCGCGGATACTGTCAAAGGCGTCCCTCTGGGGCGGGATGGAAATGGAGTTAGCAAAGGTCTCCTCCGATGCCGCAAGATTCAAAAAAGACAGCTGGAAATGAATCGAGCTGTCAAAATAATTGAGAAAATCACACCACCCCTCAAAGATTGCCGTCTTATCTTCGTTTTGGGAGAGCTGATAGTTGATGTCCTGAAACTGGATGGTCTTTGTGTAGTGGCTGTCCGATACGCGGCAGATTCCGTCCGGCCACATCCGTTCATAAGGGATACTGTCCTGCGCAGATTTTCCTTTTTTGTCCGTGCGGTTAGCGCGGGCAATGGCCGCTTCGATCTGCTTCTTATCGGCGCGGGACAGCTTTTTCTTTGTCTTTACCGGCTGCACAGTTTTTTCCTCGGTTTTTCCGAACATCCGATGCAGCCATTTTTTTATTGCGGTGAACAATGTCATACACCTCCTTATCGAGCATTTCCTGCCGCTTTAATACGGCATAAAAGTTGTTGGTCTGGTAAGGTCGCTGCTTTGGACGGATCACAGCTACTTTGAGAATGTTGCCCACGATCTTTTCCAGGGGCTGTCCATGCTTTTCGTACATAGCCAGCATAAAGAAGGGTAGCATAACCAGCATCATACACATAGCCGCTACACTGTTTCCGGTAGGTTTTCTTAGCAAAAAGAAAAGCGGTACGCCAATAAGCGCTCCGCCCGTGAAGCAGATAAGCTGCCGCTTAGTCAGATTGAACATGACCTTTGTTTTGACTTTTGTTAAGTCCTTGGGTACGGGTACATAAGCCAATGTGGAAACCTCCTTCCGTTTTAGTGCGCCTGAAAGACTGATTTGGCGAGACTGCCGGTTTTGAACAGCGTAAAACATAGCAGTACGGTGTAGCCCACGCAGCTCCAGATTGCCATGATGATGTCATCTTCCAGAGCGATGTTCTGCACCAGCACAGCATAAATTGCCACGCAGACGATAATGAGAAACGCCTGAAAGCCCAGTGCCAGCAGGGATCGGAGGTAATTCTGTCCCATACCGCCCCATTCTTTGCCCATCATTGCAGCCATTGGAATGGGAGCCACCGAAGTCACAAGGTAGATCTCGATCATACGGCCATAAATAACGATAAAGATACAGATATACAACGCCCACATGGTAATGCCAATAAAGAGGGATTGGAACCACAGTCCGAACAGCGGTCCCAGATCCATTTCCATCAGCCTCGGTTCCAGATCGGTCATAACTGAGGAAATGTCAATGGACGCATCCGAATTGATGATTCCTGCCGCCTGCGCCACTACGCTCTGCGCCATATCAAAGACGCCCATCACGATATTCCATGTATTTGTGACAATGAGGATGGCAGCGGCTGATTTGAACACCCACTTAAAAATCATCCAGGTATCCACATCATGCAGGTTGTTCTTGTCTGCAATCATCTGGATCAGGTCTACGGTCATCACGATAGCCAGGATCACACCTGCAATCGGCACCATGATGGAGTTGGACAGATTCTCAATCATGCTGAAAATACTGCCATTCCATCCCTGTGGGGTCTGGCCTACCTGTACGGATATATCCGCGACCTGCTGATTTACACTGTCAAACATCCCCGAAAGGTTGCTCATAATACCGCCCACCAGCATTTCTTTCAGCCAATTTGTCAGGGCCTCGAGTAAGAAATCCATACGGTGTCAACCTCCTTTCCGCCGCCCCCGCAAAGCTGCGGGAGCGGCAAGGATTTCATACGGAGACGCTTAGACAGAGAAAAGCCCGGAGAGCAGAGGTACAAGGACCATGCCGACTACGGCTACACCAGCACCGGCCATGAGCTGCTTCATGCCCTGAGATTTGGCGCCAGGGTTGTCATTGCCATAACCTTCCAACAGGTTGATGACACCCCAGATACCAAGACCAGCGCCCAGAGCGATAACGAGAGTCTGAAGAACGGTAATTGCCTGTTCAAAAAATGCCATATAGTTTGTTAGCCGGAATCTGATTAAAAAATAGGTTTGTCATGTTTCATAGGCATACAAAAGCCGGAACAATCTGCCGCCCGGTTTCCGGGAGCATGATTCCGGCTGTCCTCCTTTTTCATTATTTTTTCTTGCGATTGCCCACTTTGTACGCCAATGGCCTCAACAGAGGCAGTTGCGGCAAATAGATACGATCACTCCTTTCCTCAGCGGAACCGTATTACACGCCCTCCGTGTCTACTTCATATACATCGCAGACCTCATCAGGCTTGAGTTTTAGTCTGGCAGACAAAAATGCTTCAATATCAAAGGTATTCCGCTTGTCTGCATCAGCTGTGTATTTGAAATTGGGGTGCTTGGTGATGTCGTACTTATCCGAAAGGAAAGGACGCACACCGCGCAGCTGGAGGATACACTTGCCGCCATCCATAACAGCAAGCTCATCCTGGCTCATCAGCTCTTTACCCAATTTTTGATAGTTGAGGGAGTGGGAGGTTTCCCGGCCACGGCTCTCTCCGGTGTTGTAGGTGTCGATGGTTTCCTTACCCAGCACGGCAGCCAGCTCTTTGAGGGTAGTCGGCTCTTTACCGCCCAGAAAGATGGAAGTATCCATGTTACCGATAATGGTATCCGCGTTGTCCTTATAGATCGCCTTGAGCTGACTCTGTGCCTGCAACACCAGACAGGCTGAGATCTCACGGCTTCGGATGGTAGCAACCAGCTTTTCCAACTTGGGTATCTGGCCAATGTTGGCGCATTCATCAATGAGACAGCGCACATGGATCGGGAGCCTGCCGCCATACACATCGTCGGCTTTTTCGCAGAGCAGGTTAAACAGCTGGGTATAACACATGGATATAAGGAAATTAAAGCTGTCATCTGTATCACTCATAATGAGGAACAGAGCAGTTTTCCGGTCTCCCAGAGTATCCAGCTCCAGCTCGTCATAAGCTGTGACCTCACGCAACTCTGCAATGTCGAATACGGCAAGGCGAGCGCCGCAGGAAATCAAAATCGACTTAGCGGTTTTGCCGGCAGCCAGCTTATATTTCTTATACTGGCGCACCGCAAAGTGGTTTGGCTTCTCGGCTTCCAGTGCATCAAACATCAGGTCCACGGGGTTTTTGAACTCCTCGTCATCCTCCCGGACCTCCATGGCGTTGATGAACTCAATGAGGGTGGAGAAGTTTTGTTCCTCCACCGGAGCCTCATAATGGATATAGCCAATAAGCGCGCAGTACAACAAGGTTTCTGCTTTTACCCAGAAATCGTCTCCGGCCTTGCCTTCGCCTTTGGTGTTGGCGATCAGCGTTGTTACCAGCTTCAAGATGTCCTTTTCGCTATGGATATAGGCGAAAGGGTTATAGTGCATGGACTTCTTGAAGTTGATGGTATTTAGGACCTTGATTCGGTACGGCTCATAAATGACCTTGCCGTGCTTATCCTTCATGGGCTTTCCGTCTTTCCCCAGTTTGGGTGCGCCCCTTTGGAGCATTTTCCCGCACTCCACCAAAATGGTTCCCTTCGGGTCTGTGACCACATAGGAACTGTGCATCTGCATCAGATTCGGTTTGAGCCAGAAGCGGGTCTTACCGGAACCGGAGCCGCCAATCACCAGCACATTTTTGTTTCTGGCGGTCTTTGGGTCCTTGGGGCGGCTGTTCATTGTCAGGCTCTCCGTTTTCGTCAGAATCACATTGTTCTGGAATACCGGGTCGATGTAGGGTGCAATGTCCTCATGGGTTCCCCACCGGGCGGAACCGTATTCCATGCCGTGCCTGTACTTCTTGGCGTTCTTGCTTTTCAGGTATACAGCCAGCCGCAGGCCGCCGCAGCAGCACAGGCCCACCAGCAGGTCCAGCGGGTGCAGGCTGGGCCACCAGCTGGCCAGCGCCACCGGCAGCGTGGAGAAGAACGAGAGCATTTTTGCCGAAGCGTCCGCACCCACGGCCATCCGCCACGCTTCACCGAAGTTGGTGGAGAAAAGCCCCATCAGGATATACGGCAGATTCAGCAAAATGAGCTTTTTGATGTTCAGCTGCTTTTTCATCGTTCCAGCTCCTTCCGCTTGTTCCGGTCCACGACGGCGTGTTTTACCAGTTCTTTGAACTGGCTCAGCTTTGCCAGCACGGACGGGCGCTCGGATTTCTCCGCCTTTCTGACCTTTTTCCCGGTGTACTCGGTAAAAGCAGCGGTCAGGGCATCCGCGTCCCGACCCTTGAAAAAGATCAGGTACTTGGGTGGGGAGCTGCTGCGGTCCTTCTTCACCGCATAGTCCACGCCGTATTTCCGGGCGATCTTCTCAAACTCCTTGATGGAGGGGTCGGTGATCTCGATGTTGGAAACCCCTTGGTTTTGACCAATCAGCTGTTTCACCGTCTGCTTGCCCTGGGGCTTCACAGGCGCGTCACGGCTTCTCTGCTTTTGCAGCTTCTTTTCCTTGCGGTGGGCAAGGTACTTGGTGATGGCGGCTTTCATCAACCGCCCGGTAAACTTTGTTCCGCTGACTACCAGCGTCAAAGTCCTGTTTTCCACTTCCTCCTGCATAGGTCATCGCCTCCTTTCCACGGATTTTGCAGGGGTGGCGCTTGATACTAAGGCGGGACCACCAGCCGCCGCAGCAGGTATTTCAGCATGGCAGGCTCCTTTCAGCGCAGCTGGTCGGAGCGTTCATAGTACAGATGGCCCTGGCGCACTTTGGCATGGCTGAGAATCTTGATGTGGCCCTTTTCCTGGTTCTCCAGGCTTTTCTGGTATCCGGCCTCCGTCAGAAACAGGCGGGTTCGTTCACCTTTCCAGCCCACCGGGGAATCGTCGGTCAGCACATCGAAGATAATCATGTGCCGGGTGTCATCGGCAAACCGCTCCAAATCCATGTACTCATGGCCGTGGTAGTTCTGCGCCCCGGCTTTGAGGCGCATTTCCTCCATCAGCTGGCCCACGTTCTTACGCTCAGGCATGGCGTGCGCCTCCTTTCCCGCGTCCCTGGCCCTTCACGGTCAGGATACCGTCCAGGGTGGTGGCGGTGATCCGCAGGCGCTCGGCGGTGGCAATGTCATTCTTCACGGTCTCGTCGATGCCGTGGCCGCAGACCACCAGCACATGGGACCGGCGCAGGTAGTCCCGCGCCATATCCAGCCCGTCCTTGTGTTCCTGGGGAATCTCGTCCTTGAGGAAGGTAGGCAGGAACAGCACCGGGCAGATGGGCGAATACCCGGCGTCGTACACCTGACGACAGTAGGCCGCAGCGCTCTCGGCGTTCTCATACTGGCTGTTGCTCCAGGGAGCCGTAATGTAGGCAAGAGGTCGTTTCATGGCAAAATCCTTTCTCCCGGTGTGTCCGGGCAGCAGAAAAGCGGCTGTTTACCAGCCGCCTGCGTACATATCGTGGTTGACTTGTGCGGTGTAGTGATTGCTGATCGTTGTAGGCGCATTAAACAGCACCGCAAGCAGATACTGCTTCATGTTGCGGACCTCGGTGGTATTTTTCTGCAAGCTGTCCATGACAAACCGGATATGCTCGCTGTCCAGCTTCAAAAACCGGGAGCGCACCACCTCATGGGGGAAGTCGCTGCCTGCAATCCGGGTGGTTTTGCGCTTTGCACAGATAGTTTCTACCATCAGCTCCACGATCTCATCCAAATCCTCCCGATAGGTGGCAAACTCCCTGCACAGGTAGTCATACTCGATGTTCTCTAAAATCAATTCCCGATAATTTTCTATCTCGGAGACAGACATCGCATCCCTTCCTTTCCGTTCCGGCGGTCTTGCCGCCGCTGTTTCCCGGAAGGGAATGGAATCGGTACTTGATCCATGGGTAATTGATTTTTGAGTATTTGATTTCTCTATATTTAATTCTGCGGGCTTTTCCGTATCCGGTTTCACCATATCCGGGTTTTCCGTATCTGGTGAAGCCGTATCCGGCTGGGGCGTATCCGGGTTCTTCGGCTGTGGTTGCTCGTAGATAACATACTCGGTATCACTGATCCGACCCTGTTTGTCCCGCAGTTGATGACGGACAATGTACCCGGCAGCTTCCAGCTCCCGCAGCGCGCCGCCGATAGCGTCCACGCCCTCTTTGCAGATGGCGGCAAGCCCTCTGGTGGTATAGTTCCAGTCCTCCGGTAAGGACAGTATCATGGAAAGCAGCCCCTTGGCTTTCAGGGACAGTTTCCCGTTGCGTAAATGGTGATTGCTCATCACGGTATAATCTCTGGTTCGTTCAATGCGAAATACGGCCATTGACCTCACTCCTTCCAAATTTCTCAGGGTATGAAAAAAGCCACAATCCTGTAAAAAGAATTGTGGCAGTCAGCTGTTTTGTTCACTTTTTCTGCGCCGGTAGGGGCGCTTGGGAATGGGCGGTTTGTCCAACAGGTCATCTCCCTGAGAGAATGGCAGAGTTTGCAGAACACGGTCAATCTCCATAGATTCCATATCATGCTGGGAATGGCAATCCTCCCGGATTGCTTCCCGGATTTCCTTTACAGTACACATTTCAATCCTTTCCTTTCGCAATAATAACTTGTTTATGAGTGGCGGCGGCGCTTGTCCGGCTTAAAATCGAGGATATGTCCCTCAATCACACGGGCGTACCGCTTGATTTTGATTTCCCGGCGCTGCTGGCTTTGCAGGGCGGTCTGATAGCCGTCCTCCGTAAGAAACAGCCGCATTTCATCACCGGGACTGCCGTAGGCACAGGAACGCAGGACAGAAAACTCAATCATCCGGCGGGTATTATCCTGAAAACGCTCCACGGCAAGAATGTTGTGTCCTTTCAGCTCACGGGCTGAAATATCCCTCATAGGCTGCTCCTTTCTCAGCGTTCATGTTGCTGTTGGCGTTTTTTCTGCCACTGTTCCAGCAGCTTGATAATGGTTTCCTGCATCCGCTGGGGCGTGTAGCTCTTGGGAAAATACTTCCGCAGAGTGTCAGATGTGAAGGTCACCTTGTCCAGATCGCTTTTCTTTTCCTCTCCCATGATGGCCCGCATCACATCAATGGATAAATGTCCCTCCTGGCTGAATTTCTTGAGCCGCTGAGCCTGGGAGAGAGAAGGGGTAGCTTGTTCGCTGTCCATCGCGTCCAAAAGCTGTACCTGTTCCTCTTTTTTCAGGAACGACAGCTCATAGGCTGGATTAAAGGCGATTTTCTTTTCATCCACCATATCCAGCAGTTCGGGAATTAACTCGGTGAGGCGGATATAGCGAGAAATCTGGTTACGGCTTTGGCCGACCTGTTCTGCCAAAATTTCTCTGGATTCTTTACCAGCCAACTTCCGCCCAACTTGGGCGGAAGTTAAATCCATGCGTTCTCCCTGATGTCGCATAGCCTCCAGCTTCATCTTATAAGCGAAAGCTCTCTCACTGGGGAGCAGGCTTTCACGCTGCAAGTTGCTGTCCACCATAATGATGGTGGCAGCGTCATCGTCCAAATCCCGGACAATGACCGGCATGGTTTCTTTCTCAGCCAGTTCACTGGCCCTGTGCCGCCTGTGTCCGGCTACTAATTCATAGCCGCCCTCCGGGTCAGGTCTTGCAATCGCCGGAACCAGCACACCATACTGCCGAACACTGTCGGCGGTCTCCATCATGGATTCATCATCCTTGACTTTGAACGGATGGTTCTTAAAAGGGTGCAGTTCAGACAGTGGGATTTCCAACACCCGTTCCCGCTGTGCGTCGGCACGGCCTTCTTCGGTGGAGAACAGATCATCTACCGAGGCCAGCTCTATTTTTTTCGCGCTGCTTTTCAAGTTTCAACACCTCCTTCGTCAGATTTTTGTAGCCCTCTGCCACCTTGCCGCCGGGATCGTGGGCAAAAATGCTTTTTCCCTCGGCGCTGATTTCCTTAGCCCGAACAGAATGGGGGATCTCTATGCCGAATACTTTGATCTTGCTTCCATAGGTCTCCCGCAGGAGAGCGGAGATCTCTTTGGCAAAGTTGGTTCGGCTGTCCACCATTGTCAGCAGGATACCGTCTATCTGAAGCTTTGGGTTGATCTGCCGCTTTACCTTGTTTACCGTGGAGAGCAGCTGTTCCAGCCCTTTTGCGGGCAGATACTCCGCCTGAACGGGAATTATGATCCTGTTTGCAGCGGCCAGCGCATTGACTGTGAGCATCCCAAGGGAGGGCTGGCAGTCGATGAGGATATGGGAGTATTGCCCCTTCAGCGTGTCCAGATATTGCCGCAAGATAGTCTCACGGCTCATGGCATTTACCAGGGATACTTCCATACCGGATAACTGGATGTCCGCAGGCATCAGGTCAACGCCTTCTGCATGATGCAGAATACCTTCTCCGGGGCGTATAGGCTGATCCATCAGAATTTTGCCCATTGCATCCGACAGTGTAAATGGCAGCTTGTCTGGTTGCGGATTTCCCAAGCTGATTGTCAGGCTTCCTTGCGGGTCCCCGTCAATCAGAAGCACTTTCTTTCCGGCCTGTGCCAGACCTATTCCCAAGTTCGCACAGGTTGTTGTTTTGCCAACACCGCCTTTCTGGTTGGCGATGGCGATGATTTGCGTGTTCAAATAAACCTCCTCCTTCTACAAAAAATATCCCTATTCCGAAAAATAGGGATGAAAAAAGCCGCTTACTCAAATAAATGAATAAACGGCTATGTAAGAAATATTCGATTGTAAGTAAAGTTTTATATCACTGCAAAATAACGAAGTGCATCTTTGATTGCTTCTACCTTTTCTGGTGTCGGATGTTTCCTCGGCTGTTTCAATTCTTCTACCGCATTAGGAGCATCATACATCGGCAATCCCAAATTTCGCTTTACCTCTGCGATATATGCGGTATGTACCTTGAAGCCGTATTTCGCTTCTATGTACTCCTTAATCATTTTGTAGGTCACTTTTTCTTTGGGCTTGTACGCTTCGGCTCTTTTAGCAATACTATCTACCGGAATCTTGCCCTCGCCCTCTCCAAACTCCACATCAATGTGGATATAACTGTCGGCTTTTTTGTGGGACAAAAGAACTACCGTCTCCACATGCCCCGTCCACCCAAACAAATCCACCGGCCATGCTTCTTTCGCCCGATAACCATGCTTTGCGAATACTTTCAAATCGCGTGCCAATGTATCCGGACCGCAGGAGATGTATACCACCCGTTTCGGCTGCATAAGGGCTACCGCGTCGATAAATTCTTCGGTACTTCCGCTTCTCGGCGGATCCATGAAAACGACGTCGGCGCTCTCGCTGCGGGCTGCCATATGAGACATGAACCGGCCTGCGTCATTGCAGAAGAACTGTGCATTGGTGATGCCGTTCTTCTTCGCATTCTGCACTGCATCCCGCACTGCATCCTGATTTAACTCTACGCCGATAACTTTGCCCGCGTGTTTGCTGGCAATGAGACCGATCGTACCAATACCGCAATAAGCATCCAGTACCGTCTCCTTGCCTGTAAGTCCTGCCAGTTCCATCGCTTTTCCGTACAGCTTCTCAGTCTGAACTGAGTTAATCTGATAGAAGGAACGGGACGAAATACGGAACCGGAGTCCGCAGAGTTCATCTTCGATATATCCTTTTCCATACAGTACATGTTCTTTGTCCCCCAGTACCATACTGGTGCTTCTGCCGTTGATATTCTGGACAATCGTAGTAATTTCCGGGTGCTTTTCACGAAGCGCCTTGACGAAATTGTTCTTCGACGGGAATACCGGGGATGCTGTCACCAAAACGACCAGAATCTCGCCGGTTGTGAAGCCGCGGCGAATCAATACATGACGCAGCAGACCGTATCCGGTGTCCTCATCAAAAACACGAATCTTGAACGAACGAAGCATACTCCGGATCGTCACGATGATCTCGTCTGCTTTCTGATCCTCAATCAGACAGGAATCCACCGGAAGAATCCGATGTGTCCCCTCTTTGTAAATGCCAGAAATTGGATTATTTTTCCGATCCAATCCAAATACCGCATGAACTTTATTGCGGTAATGATACGGCTCTTCCATTCCAATGATCGGACGAACCGGACAGACACCGCCCAGCAGTTCTTCCATGCGCTTCTGTTTTTCTTTTAACTGCTGATCATAGGTTAAATGGAGATACTGACAGCCACCGCACTCACGGTAAATCGGACATTTTGTTTTTCCACGCTGTCCACCACGAACCGTTTCCTGACCGTCTTTTTCCCCTACATTTCGTTTCCTGTCCCCATGTGTGCCCCATTTATCCTCAACTCCAGACACTTTACGAGCAGCTTTTCCCTGTTTTTCCCCATTGACTCCCACTTTTGCACTATTCTTGGAAAATCCAGTTGTTTTCTCCCCCCGGCCAAACGATTTCTTTCCTTCCGTTCTTTTTCCATCAGAACCATTCCCTGCCGTCTTCTTCCATCCTGTTTCTTTCATTTTTTCTCACACTTTCTTTCTTCGCTTATCTTCTACGCCTCTCCCAACTCTGCTTCCGTCTTCACGCCCTTAAAATTCTTCTTCCAACGTTCTTTCTTAAAATGCACCGCGTAAATGAGTCCGCGCACGCATTCATCAGCTGCCATTGCAATCCAGACGCCTTCCAGCCCCCAGCCGAGCTTGCTGCCGAGCAACCAGGAGCCGGCGGCAGCTACGACCCACTGGAAGGTGATTCCGACCGTGGTCGGGGTCAGGACATCGCCGACCGCAATCAGGCATTTGGTCATAACAATGTTGACCGCGCGCCCGATCTCCAGCACAATCTCAATCACCAGAATCCTCCGTCCAAGCGCAATGATCTCCGGGTTGTCTGTGAAAATCAGGAAAATGTATTTACCCCCCAGGCACATCAGCACCGCCATCCCGACACACGCCGCAATCGCAACCTTCAATGTCGCATTCACTCGTTTCTGTATATCATTCAGACGGCGCGCTCCGATCAGGTAGCCCAGCACAATCTGGGTTGCCGTCGCGATCGCCATCGCATAAACATAATCAATATTGGCAAAAATCGTACAATATCCCTTGGTTACAGTAACCAGAGTGCCAAAGGAATTAACAATTCCCAGAATCATCATCTGGGAGAGATTGTACGAAAAACTTTCGACCCCCGTCGGAATTGCCAACAGGCAGAGATTTTTTAAAATCTGCACCGGAAATGGACGCAGATAACTCATTCCCATTTTGACGCGGTGGCTCTTGAAAAACATTCCGATCATCAATGCCAGACCAACTAACTTACTGATATCCGTCGAGATCGCCGCTCCGACCGCCCCAAGCTGCGGCATTCCGAACCAGCCGTTGATTAAAATCGCATTTCCCACAATATTCATGGCATTCATGATAACTGATATAATCATGACTTCCTTTACCATGGCAAATGCGCGGATCATCGCTGAGAAGGTCAGATAAAGTCCCTGCACCAGAATAAATGCGCCGACAATCAGCAGATACAGCGACGCCTCATCAAAAACTTCCTCCGGCACATGGATCGCCCGGTAAAGCGGCGTGTGCCCGGCAAAAACCAGAATCGTTGCCGCAAGACTGACGCCGCCGATCAGCACGATCGAGACCATGCAGGTCCGGGATGCATTTTTTTCATCCTGCGCGCCCAGATACTGGGACAAAATCACAGTAACCGCCGTCGATGCCATGCTCAGCACGATAATCACCAGGTTCATGATCTGGTTCGCATTGACAATCGCCGCCACCGAGGGCTGCGACACCCGGCTTACCATCATCTGATCGACGTTTCCGACCAAAAGCTGCAATAACAGCTCCACGAAAATCGGCAGCGACATCAGAAATAAATTCCGGTTCGTATTCATTTTGTCAATATCATTTTGATATTTCATATTTTCCCCTTACTTGTAATAATAGCAAAACAGCACATACAGCCGTCCAAACACTCTCGTATTCGCCCGGCTGCATGTGCCATTTTACACGATACTATATTGAATTGCAAGTGGAAGTCATTCTTTTTCCCTTACAAAAGCCCCCTCATTTTTAAATAATCCTTAATCAACTGAACTGCCCCGTCCACACCAATCTGCGTCGTATTGATCAAAAGGTCGTAATTCTCCGGTTTCTCCCAGTCGCGCCCTGCATAATAACGATTATAATCGCGACGTTCCCGGTCGATCCGGTGGATATTTTTGAGAACGTCTTTGTCCGCGTAGAGATTCCGCTCACGCACGCGCTCCTCACGCACTTTAATATCCGCGTAGAGGAACACGCGGATCAGTCCCTCGGTGCCATCCAGCACGTAATCCGCGCAGCGACCGATGATGACGCAGGATTCCTCCGCCGCCAGCTTCCGGATCACTTCCGACTGGAAGCGGAACAGATTGTCGGCTGAAATGAGATCGGAACCGAACGACGGTGCGCCCTTTTCCGGTGTCAATGTATTGATAATCTTGTATAAAAGCCGGTTGCCCGCCTTCTCGTCTGCCAGATGGAAATAGCTCTCTTTGATACCGCTCTCATCTGAGTTCATACGGAGAATGTTCTTATCATAAAAACTGATCCCCAGATCTTCCGCCAACTTTTTACCCGTATCCGCACCGCCGCTTCCATACTGCCTCGCAATCGTGATGATAATTTTTTTCTTCTCTGACATACCAAACCCCTCCCTTTATCTACAAGAAAATGCATGTTGCTTTCTATCTTCAGCATACCATAATGAGGGGATTTTTTCCATTCATTTTTACAAAAAGCATAGTAAAAATCAATCAAATAAGTCATTCTATTCTTATTTTCAGATAGTGCCTGTTTTTCAGCTTTTCTCCCCTACTTCACCTCCCTCTCATACAAAAGCACCGTCGGAAATCCCGCCTTCCTCAGTTCCTGTTCCATCCGCACAGCGTTGTCAAGATTTTTAAACGCACCGACCCGAAGCTTGAAATACGTCCCATCGTACACCAGAAATGCAGGGAATCCCATACGGCGCAGTTCTTCTAACTGCTGCTCTGCCAGCGATCGGATGCGGTACGCCCCCGTCTGGATCTGGTAATAATAGTCGCTCTCTTCCACCGGACGGCGATCCATGTCGTCATCGATTACATTTAGAATCCCAGATGCAACCGCCGCCGCAATTTCGTCAAACTGCGCGTCAAACCGCTTGTTATCCTCCGGATTGTCGATAAATCCGGCTTCAACCAGAACCGCCGGCATCTGCGTTTTCCGCAGCACAATCAAATCCGGCCGCTCGATCACGCCGAGATCCACATATCCGGTGCGCGCCAGCTCTCTTTGGATTGAATCCGCCAGCTGTTCTGATTCCCTGCCTGTCTTGTACACCAGCGTCATGACGCCCGAACCTTTTCCCGGCTCACTCGCCGCATTGCGGTGCAGGGAAACAAAATAGTCCGCGCCCGCCTCATTTCCCATCTCTGCTTTCTGGTAGGGCGTGTCATAGACGTCCGTTGACCGCGTGTAGACGGCATTCACCCCATTTTCCTCGAGAATCCTCCCTACTGCCAGCGCCAGACGCAGGGTATCGTCCTTTTCCATCCGATCCTCAAATACTGCTCCCGGATCTTTCGTTCCGCCGTGCCCGGCATCTATCATCACTTTCTTTTTTTCTTCCAAAAGAAAAGACTCCTCTCACATATCGTTGTACTACTACCATATGTGAAAGAAGTCCCAAAGTTTCCTGTTTAATTATCCCTCATACTCCCCGCTAAACACTTCCACCGCCGGTCCAGTCATGAACACGCGGTTTTTCTCGCGATCCCAGCGGATCTGCAGGCAGCCGCCCAGCAGCTCGACCTCAACCTCATCCTCCGTATGCCCTGCCAGAATAGATGCAACGGCAACCGCGCAGGCACCTGTTCCACATGCCATCGTTTCGCCGGATCCGCGCTCCCAGACACGCATTTTTACGTGTGTGCGGTCAATGACCTTGACAAACTCGGTGTTGGTACGGTCCGGGAAACGCTTATGAAACTCGAATTTCGGTCCGATCGTCTCCAGTTCCAGGGAATCAATCTCATCCATAAACAGAACGGCGTGCGGATTTCCCATGGAAATTCCGGTAAATTCGTATTCCGTTCCATCTACCTCGATCTTCTCCGGAAGCTCGGAAGTCTGCTCCGGCTCTCCCATATCGACGGTGACCGCCGTTACTTTGCCATTTTCAACCTTCATATCCAGATATTTAATCCCGGACAATGTCTCAACAGAAATCTGCGGCTTGTCCACGATATGGTGGTCATACGCATATTTTCCCACACAGCGGATGCCGTTGCCGCACATCGCGCCGCGGGAACCGTCCAGATTGTACATTTCCATGCGGCAGTCTGCCACCTCGGATGGGGTAATCAGAATCAATCCGTCGGAACCAATTCCAAAATGGCGGTCACTGACGGCAATCGCCAGCTTCTCCGGATCGTTTACCGTTTCTTCAAAACAGTTGACATAGACATAATCATTGCCAAGTCCCTGCATTTTTGTAAATTTCATCGTTTTTGCTGCTCCTTCTGCCTTTTTGATCCTATTGTAAAGGATCTTACGCCATTTTGTAAAGACTGATTACCATTTGTGCCGCCTCAATAAGGCTGACCTGGCTGTCCATGCTGCATTTCTGCAGATATTTGTGCGCCTCCGGCTCCGTCATCCGGTTCCGCTCCATCAAAATAGCCTTTGCGGTGTCGATCGCTTTCTGATCCTCTTCCCTGCGCTTCTGCGGCGGCTGGCGGCGCATCCGCCGTCTTTTTTCCGCCTGCGTCTGCTCAATCATGCGGACCGTCGAAACTAAATCTCCCATTTTAAACGGCGCCGGCAGGCAGACAATCCTTCCCATCGCTTCGCCGCTCCACCGGCTCGGGGAAGCAATGAGAAGCAAATCAAATCCCGGCGGCAGCTGGTCGGCAAGCTGCCGGCAGGTCATATCACCAAACCGGTAGCCGCTCACCACAATCCCGCTTCGCAAATCATCGGTTAACGCTAAAACCTGCGCGCCCGATGTGCAGGAGGCTGTGACCTGTATTCCATGTTTTACGAGTATATTTCTAATATTTCGTCCGTCCTGCGGCTTCGAAAATGCTACTATGATGTTTCCCACGTGGTCTCACCTCACTGCGATTTCGTACCCCCTAACAACGATACAGATATTCCGCTGTCTCCCAATCCGTCACATAGGCACAGAAGCGTTCCCACTCCTCTTTCTTGCCCTCGCCGTACATCCGGCAGAACTTTTCCCCAAATACACGGTGTGCAAATTCATTCTGATCCAGCTTCTGGAGCAATATCCCCAATGTCTCCGGGAACCGCGGCGCATTCTCATCGCCCGCTTCTTCATCCAGCACCAGCGCCTTCTCGATTCCTTCCAGTCCTGCTGCCAGGATCGCCGTCAGCGCCAGATACGGATTCGCAGACGGATCCGGGAACTGCACTTCCACGGAAATACGTCCGTTCCGGTCTTCCTTCACATGAACTGCCTTTTCACTTCCTTTTTCCCACACAGCCGCCGGGAACTCCGGCTGGAACACCGTGCTCCGCTCCGCCGCCAGACGTTTGTATGAATTGACGGTCGGATTCGTGAAAATCATCATATCGCTCAGATTTTTAAGCACGCCTGCCGCAAACTGCTTCGCCTGCGCCATCGCCTCGGCGCCCCGTCTGGAAGAGATCGACACGCCCACATGAAGCCCCGAGCCGTCGCCGCTCATGTTTGGCTTCGGCATAAAAGTCGCATGCAGACCGTGGCGTTTCGCAATCCGTTTGACCGCCGCCTTGAACGTCTGTAAATAATCTGCTGCCTCAATGCCCCGGCGCGCCGGAAGGACGAAGCTGTGCTGTCCGGCAGTCAGACCATGATGCGTGCTCTCGACCGCAAATCCCGCTTCCTCCAGGCTCAGAATCATGTCCCGGCGGACGCCCTCTGCCAGATCGATCGGACCCGCGTCATAATATCCGGCAACCTCATGCGTCACCGTCGTCGGT
The DNA here is from genome assembly GCF_003480955.1 of Clostridium sp. AM27-28. NCBI lineage: Bacteria > Bacillati > Bacillota > Clostridia > Eubacteriales > Clostridiaceae > Clostridium > Clostridium sp. AM27-28. The sequence goes on along the minus strand of NZ_QUJT01000007.1, from coordinate 45,835 downwards.
CTCCCGTCATCATCCGTGTGAAAGAGATAAAACTCACACTGGAAATTAAAATCAAAGTCCAGTCCCATCTTCTCGGCACGTTTTACCGTTTCCTGTAAAATATGACGCGAATCCGTCCAGGACGGTGTCCCATCCGCATTGCAGACCTGGCAGATCACACGCGCTACATTTTCCTGCCCGGAATCCCACGGAAGAACCTGATACGTTGATGCATCCGGCTTCAAGTACAACTCCACACTCTCGCTCTGGTCCGTCAGATACTCCGGCGCCGCCGCGCCCTCGATCCCAGCTTTCTGTAAGCCGCCGAGCGCAAACCGGTTGATTGCATACCCCTCTTTCATCGCTTTTTCCGCCTGCCTCCGCGTCATCTGGACCATTTTGCACTGTCCAAAAATATCGGTAAACTGCAGCTTTACCAAATCAACATCTTCATCAAAAAAAGGTTCGGATCGGTTCGTATTCTCTCCCATCGCCATTTCCTCCTATAAAAAACGAGGCAGCTGTCTCTGCTTCCAGTCAGCCCCCTCGCCCTCTTTTCATATACGCCCAGAATTTTCCTGCCTATACAGCCCCCAAAATTTCAAGCATACGTTTATGATCGTTTTGCTGTGTGAGAATGCCCCTGTCATTCTTTTCACAATTTTTATAAATAAAATATAGCAGTCCGATATTTTTCTGTCAAATACTTTTTTATTTAATCCGCAGCTGTTCGCTCAATTCATTTCCCAACTGGATATGTCCCACATAGCCGACCTCGCCGACCATGTAAACCATGCCGTCCTCCTTGATTTCCACTTCCAGCGTGCCGCCCGGCATATGGACGTACATATGCGGATCGGCAAGTCCCAGGCGGTATGCCGCACTCGCCGCCGCGCAGGCGCAGCTTCCGGACGCCAGCGTATATCCAACGCCTCTCTCGTAGATCTCGATCTGGATATTCGTCCGATCAAGGACATTTAAAATCTGCGTATTGACCTTTTCCGGGAAATATTCGGATGTTTCCGAATGCTCGCCGATCCGGCACACCATTTCCTTCGAAATCTCATTCATCCAGATAACACAGTGCGGATTTCCCATTGAAAGACAAGTCGTGACATATGGAATCTTTCCAAATACCATCGTCTGGTTTACCATCTCCCGCCGCTCGCCGGTCACCGGAATCTCATCACTCCAGAACGTCGGATGTCCCATCGAAATTTTCACACGGGTCGCATCCTCGTTGAGATAAAAGACTGTCTCCTCGCCTCCCAGCGTTTTCCAGGAGATTGTCGTTTTCTGCACATATCCCGCGTCCCGCAGATATTTTGCAAAAATACCCATGCCGTTGCCGCTCTTCTCCGCCTCGCTGCCGTCCGCGTTGTAGATGCGTACATAAAAATCATTTTCCCCCAGATATGGACCCGCCAGAATGCCATCCGCGCCGATGCCAAAATGACGGCTACACATCTTCTTGATATTCTCCACATTCAATTCCAGATCATTCTTATTTGGATCAAACACCAGGTAATCATTTCCCATACAGTGATATTTTTCAAGCACAACCTGTTTCATCGCGATACCTCCTGCCCCTTTTAATCAATACCATAAAAATCTTTCACAATGATTTCTATTCTACTTCCGTTCTTGAAATCACTTTATCATGCATATCCATTTATGTTTTGAATATGTCTGCATTTTCATAATATTCCATCTATGCTTTCTTTAATTTTAGGAAAATATAGCAGCTTTTAATAGAAGAATTATGCTTTAAATATTGCATATAATGCTATATAATATGAACTAAGAAATGAAATGTCTGTGTTTCAAAACATATTTATCTCAGAGGAAAACAACAAACTCAATGCATTTATACAAGATATAATTTCCCGCAACAACCAACCTGCAATACACTCAAAAAAGGAGTCCCCTTATGTCAGAAAATACCACCCACGAATCCCCCGCCTACGAAAAACGCGGCTACCTCAACCACGAATTCCGCCTTTTCCACCTGCGCGGGCAGATGGATACACCGGTTGCCTACCACTATCATGATTTCCACAAAGTCCTGATCCTGTTAAATGGCGAAGCGGACTACATCGTGGAAGGCCGTTCCTACCACCTCCGCCCGCTCGACATCGTCCTCGTCGGCGCACACTGCCTGCACAAGCCGGTCGTGCCATACCACAGCCGATATGAGCGCATCATCCTCTACCTGTCGCCGAAATGTCTGGATGCATTCTCCTGTGCTGACTGTGCGCTCGACCTCTGTTTCCAGCTTGCCAGAGAACAGCAGTCCGATGTTCTGCGCCTCGGTTCCCTTACCATGACGCCGCTCTTAGAGGCGCTGTCAAGACTGGAAAATGCCTATCAGGCAGGTGGTACAAATGACAATGGCACAGACAATGCTAACTTTGAATCCCTTGGTGGCAGCAGTTATGGCTCCGGGCTTCTTCTGCGTTTATTATTCCTGGAATTTATGGTACACCTTGATCGCGCCGCCTCCGAAAACCATCGGGAATACGTTCCGACCTCCCCTTCCGGCGAAAAAATCCTGGAACTCATGCGCTACCTCTCTGAACACCCGGAAGAAGACCATACGATCGACCAGCTCGCCGCCCGCTTTTACATAAGCAAATACCACATGATGCGTCTCTTCCGCCAGGAAACCGGCTACACCATTACCGAATACCTGACCGAAAAACGCCTCCAAAACGCAAACGAGCTCCTGCGCCGGGGCACCCCCGTCACAGAAGCCTGCTATCAATCCGGATTCCGCAATTATGCTGCGTTCCTCCGGGCATATAAGAAAAAATATCGCGATACGCCGCATAATTTATCCAGATTAAATTACCAAGAGAATTTTACTATATAGAAGGAAACCTCCCCTATTCTTCCCTCCGGAATTTCTGAATCGCCTCCATCAGCATCCTGAAATTCCGGATCATCGAATCAAACGCCCCATATTTATAAAAATTGATAAAGACAAGCCCCACCGGCACCGCCAGAATCATGCCTGTCAGCCCGCGCAGCTTAAATCCCAGATACAAAAGAAACAGCGTCATCAGAGGCGGCAATCCCATCGACTCCCCGACGATCTTCGGCTGGATGATCTGACGGACGACCTGCGTCAGGATGTAGAGCAGGATAAGCCCGGTCGCATACGCATACTCCCCCGCAAACAGTTTCACAACCGCCCATGGGAACAGCACCGTTCCCGTTCCAAAGATCGGCAGAAAATCCAGAATCGCCGTCAAAAACGCCAACAGGACACCGTAGCGGACACCCAGCACCAAAAATCCTGCCGCGAGAATCAGCGCCACCACACACATGATACGGAATTGTGCCAGAAAATATCCACCAATCAGTCCCTTTGCGTCCCGTTTCATATACTCGATATAGCGGAATACAAATGCCGGAAGATGCTCTTTCAGCCACCGCATGATGGACTCCCGGTCCGCCAGAAACAGGTACGAAGACAGGATAATAATGACCATATTTACCAGAAGATTCGGAATACTCTTCGCCACATGTCCGGCGATCTGCACGGTCGGTTCCGCCGCCCGCGATACCAGTTTTCCAAACAGACCATCCAGATTATCCGAAAATGCCAGCAGCGGCGGTTGTAAATTCTGCGGAAAATATTCTGCAAGCTTGCGCCCATTCTGCAATGCATCCCCGATCTCAGCGATCACACTCTGATATATTTCCGGTGCATCCGCCAGAAAACTTCCCATTTCCCGGTAAACCAGAAGACCCGCCCCGTAAAAAAGACCGATCACAATCGCCAGCGCCGCAATAATGATCAGCATCGAGCCGTGGCGCCGCACCAGCTTCACGCGCCGTTCCAGAAACCGCACCAGCGGATTTGCTAAAAGTGCCAGAATCCATCCGACCACAAACGGCATGAAAAAGCGCAGAAGCCTGGGACCTAAAAAGATGACCAGACATAGACCCAGGAACGGAATCACAATATTCAGAATCATTCTAAAACATCGTTTCATCTCATCCTTTTCCTTTCCAAGACGATGATACAATTTCGCTATACCAGATTATAGTGTTCCGCAATCTTTCTGAATGCCGGAAGCGATCTCTCGATCTGTCCATATGATACGCAGTATGCAATGCGCACATAACCTGGGCACGCGAATGAACTTCCCGGTACTACCAGTACATTGTACTGTTTGCATACCTCGCAGAATTCCTTCTCATTCTCCACCGGAGATTTCACAAACAGGTAGAACGCGCCCTCCGGCTTGATGCAGGAAAATCCGCACTCTTTCAATCCGTTGTAAAGCAAGTTACGGTTGCGGTCGTAAGCTTCCAGATTCACATTCGCATCTACGCAGCGCTTGATGACTCTCTGCATCAGGGATGGCGCATTGACACAGCCCAGAACACGGTTCGCAATCGTTGCCGCCTGGAATACGTTTGCGCTCTCATCCATCTCAGACGGGATTACCAGATAACCGATACGCTCGCCCGGAAGGGACAGAGACTTACTGTAAGAGTAGCAAACCACTGTATTGCGGTAATATTTTGTCACATACGGTACAACCGCGCCGTCGTAAGCCAGCTCACGATACGGCTCATCGGACAGAAGCACGATCGATGTGCCAAATTCCTTCTGTTTCTTTTCCAGAATTGCTGCAATCTTCTGCAGTGTTTCCTCGGAATAAATAACGCCGGTCGGGTTGTTCGGGGTGTTGATGATCACTGCCTTGGTCTTTTCGTTGATCTTTTCCTCAAATTCAACGAGATTCGGCTGGAAATCCACCGTATTCGGAGATACAACCACCAGCTCGCCGTCATAGTTGCGGACATAGGAACCATACTCTACAAAGTATGGTGCAAAGGTAATGACCTGCTCTCCTGGATTTAACAGGGTCTTTAAAATGACATTCAAACCACTTGCCGCACCGACCGTCATCAGGATGTTGCCTGCGTGAAAGGAGGTGCCGAACCGGCGGTTTAACGACTGAGCGATCGTCTCGCGCACATCTTCATAGCCTGCGTTGGACATATATCCGTGTACAAACAGGGAATCTTCTTCCTTTACGATATCCTGAATTGCCTGATTTACCTCTGCCGGAGCCGGTACGCTCGGATTTCCAAGGCTGAAATCAAACACATTCTCACGTCCATATTTCGCCGCCAGCTTATTGCCCTCTTCAAACATCATACGGATGGCGGAGTTATTTTTCATAAGCGGTATCATTTTTTCTGAAATCATTGGCTTGCCCTCTTTTCTGTAAAACTGATCCATGCGGCAACTCTATCTGTATACAAGCAGCACTTTAACTTACTGAATTGTCGTCTTTTTGTTATTATAGCAGATTTTATTTCATTTTTATATCTTAATCCATATATTTTTACCGCCCTGCAACCTTATGCGATACCAGAAAGGCCACAACCGCTGTCACCGCGAAATAAAACCATGTGGACGGATTGCTGAACCAGGTTGTGAAAAACGATAACAGCATGTAAAGTGCAAACTGTGCGTACAGAAGATAGGTAATCGGATTCTGCACCTGGCGCATCATCCGCATCAGCAGATACGCCGCCGCTCCTAATATGGCAGAAAAGATGAACACGCCAATTATGCCGAAATCGTAGTACGCATCATAAAACATCGTCAGCGTCGTCAGCTCTTCCTTCGTCACATAATACGGAAATGCCGTCAACGACGGAACCAGAAACTTGAGTCCCGTCAGCGTCCAGAACGGTGCCAGCATCTTCATGCCCCAGCTGTGCTTCACAAGTCCCTTGACCAGACAGTCGAAATTATCGTAATTGTTTGCAATATAGATATACGGCTGCGTCACAAAAATCGGCAGGTGCCGTTTCATCTCAAAAACCGTATTCAAGTAGGCAGTATCATGGCTGCGCGCGATCGTCAGCAGAATGTAGAGCACAATCAGCCCTGCCAGCGCAAAAACAACATAAATCGGATTCAGCTGGTGTTCCATCTGTATGTAGGTAATCAATGCCAGCAGTACCGCAAACAGAAGCTGGGAGCGCGACACGCACAGAAGCGGAATCGCCACCGCCGCTGCATCTGCCAGAAGCATACATACCAGCCGTCCCCGGCTGCGACCGCCCTCGATGCAAAAATAGATCACAGAGAGCGCCGGAACCAGCACACAGGACACCGTTAGATAATGAAGCCCGGTCACATGGAAATAGGAATAAGCATGCGGAACGCCCCGGAGCAGCAGCGGAATATAGCCCATATAGACCGCCTCGATCGCGAAACAGCCTGCCGATAGCGCCGCCAGCGCCACCGCGCAGAAAAAGACGGTTCCGGCATAAGATTCCAACCCCCGGCGCTGCACCGCGCCGGAATGACCGCCCACACGGACGGACGCCTCACCGGAAAATGCTTCCAGATAATAAAAAGCCAGATAAAAGCCCGCAAACGCCGCCAAAAGTCCCAGCCACGTTCCCGCACTCCATGCCTGACTTAAATAACTAAGCTTCATACACGCCAGTCCCTGTCCACCTACAAAGGAAAGAGCGAAAATCCCCCGCAGATGCAGAAGATTTCCACTCCGGATATAGTCTGACGCATACAGATACGCCGCCGCCGCCAGAAGCCCTGCGCCGGATAAAAGATAATGGCGGCCAAGCGCCAGAAGCAGCGAAGCCGCATAGCAAACCAAATAAACGATCATAGTTTCATCCTATCTGTACGTCTGTACACATTCTTTTACCGCACCGGTTTTCCCTACTCGCCCAGCCCGTCATCAACTATTTTCAGCATCGCCGACAGAGCTTCCTCCTCGTCTTTTCCATCACAGATAAACTCGATCTCATCACCGCTCTTGATGCACGCCCCAAGCACGCTCAGGACACTCTTTGCATTGGACACGGTGCCACGGAACTGGAACTGGACAGAACAATCGAATTTTACCGCCTCATTACACAGGATTCCCGCCGGTCTCAAATGCAGACCAGTCGGGTTTTTTAATTTAATTTTTGCTTTTACCATTGTTTAACTTCTTTCTCCTCATTTGTGGATGGCATGCCATGCTTTATGCAGCATTGCCGCTCTCTGCATCCACATTTTCTTTTGCCGAGCTTGCCCCGCTCTCCCGGTTGGAACTGCTCTGGCTGCCCGTGTCTCCACGGTCACTCTCGATGCTTTCCGTCGTCTGGGCACTGGAGCTTCCATGTTCGCTGACCCGCACTGTCACAGCCGGCGCCGACAGCATCTTATACGCGTCCCCCAGCTGGAACTGCGCCGCTGCCGTGTGCTCGCCCAGTCCCATGCCTGATACATCGACCCGGATATTCATCTTCGCCGCCGACAGGCTGCTTAAATCCTCCTCAAGTCCCTGTACCTTGACTTCCATCTTCGTATCTTCGACGGTATAGCTGTAGCTGCTGTTCTTTCCGTTTAGAGTCACATCCTCCGGTTTGACCGTAAAGGTCTTCTCTATCAACTTCTCGACCTGTAGTGTCACGTTGATCGTCGTGCTATCCAGTCCCACGATCGTAAGCCCGGACGGCAGATAATCATCCAGATCGATCTCGCACTCCACATTCTTCGTCGCGCCCTGCACATTAAGGGACGGTCCCTGAATCGTGAGCGTGCTGACCGATGCCAGATCCGTCTTAAGCCCCGCCACAGACACCGACTTGATATCCGTCTTCGGACCCGTATAGCGGTATCCATCCGCCACTTCACCACTGACGTCAAAATCAAGCGGTACTTCTTTTACTTTCAGGATCTGCATCGTATAAGAGACATCTCCGCCAACCGTCTTGACAGAATCTCCCAAATCTGACAGCACATTTCCATTGGCGTCAAAATACTCCGGTGTTGCTGTTCCACCGACATCCGCCGCAGCACCGTCAATATTAAAACGGATACCCACGCTGCTGATCTGTCCGATCAGGGAGGTTGGTCCTTTAACCGTCACCTGGGATGGCACCATTGTCACCTCACCCGCCTCGTAACCCTCTGCCGCCTTGCCCTGAGGATACGCTTTCAGCGTAAATGCCTTGGTCTGCAGCGCCTCGGTCGTGATCTTGATGACCTCCGGGGACTTCACAACCGGCGTGGACTCCAGCAGTTCCTCATTGTTCACCACTTCCACTCGGATCGGGATCGCACCCGTCACATCATACATTTCCGATAAATCCGCATAGGCGTTGAAATCCGACGCCTTTACCTTATAATCATCCTTCGTCCGGATCTTGAAACTGATCGTCGCCGTTTTTTTGCCTACCACATCATAGGCAAGATCCGCCTGCTCCAGCACCTGATCGTTCGTGATCGTGACCGGAACCTCCCTCGTCGATACCTTGATCGGGTTCGCCACATTCACGACCGCCAGCCACACAAAGAAAGCACAGAACAGGGCAATCAGCTTGATCGCAAGATTATTCGTCAGCTTTTCTTTCATTTCTGCGTCTTCCCTTCCATATTCTGAAACGACCTGTGTTTTCCGTTTCCCGTTTTACCAGAACTGACAATATATCTCTCAGTTCATCTCCATCCTTGACACTCTTAAGCCGTCCGGACACAGCCACCGACACACGCCCTGTCTCTTCCGATACAACCAGCGTCACGCTATCGGTCGCCTCACTGACTCCGACTGCCGCACGGTGTCTGGTTCCCAATGCCTTGCTGATATCCATATTGTCCGAGAGCGGCAGATAACAGGTCGCCGCCGTCACACGGTTACCGCGAATCACGACCGCGCCGTCGTGCAGCGGTGTGTTGTGCTCAAAAATATTGATCAGAAGCTGGCTCGTCACGATACCATCGACCTCGATGCCCGTCCGCTCGATCTCTCCGAGCGGCGTGCCCCTCTCGATGACGATCAGGGCGCCCGTCTTGACTTTTCCCATCTCAAAACAAGCACGCACCAGCTCTGCAATCGTCTTTTCGCTGAAATCCTCATTTTTCTTCGTATCATCCGTTGAAAACAGCGTCGTCAGCACGTTCTGGCTTCCGATCTGCTCCAGTGCTTTCCGCAGCTCCGGCTGGAAAATAACGATGATCGCCGTTACCGCAATGTACGACGTCTTTTCCAGAAGCCACAGAATCGTATCCAGTTCCAGGATCGCAGCTGCCAGAAAGAATGCAAGAATAAAAATAATACCCTTCAGAAGCGTCCACGCCCGCGTATTTTTGATCCAGATCAGCATTTCATATACCAGAATTGCTATAATCGCGATCTCTATTAAATTTTTAAAGGTTATCTTCGGTACGAACGAGATCCACGAATAAATCTCCGCCAGTATCTCTGCCATTCTTTTCCCTCCCTTTCGGGCTGCGTTTCTGTTACCAGTCACGTACATATGACCCGTCACGCATTTCTTTTAACAACAAGTTTCTTTTATAAAATAGTCTATCTTCTCTTTACTTTATTGATTTCCTGTACTTTTACATCCGTCCTCGAGATCGCAATCTTTGGAACCGCTTTCACATAGTAATAATAATCGTCATCCTCAAACTGCGTGTACTCAGTCCGGCTGTAATCGACCGAAAAAACAAACAGCTGATAGATCAGCGATGCAATAACCGCACCAATCATTCCTACAATCAGCTCCGGCACGGACACCGGAACGCCAAAGCGGAAATCGCCGATAAACACAACCAGAATCTGTAAAATAAGGCCAGCTCCGATCGCGATCCCCCAGGAGTAGTTGATCGACAGTTTCTTGAGCACACAGACCGTCAGCGCCCCCAGGCAGCATGCCGCAATCATGACAAGCATCGCCGGGTTTGCCAGCATGTTTTTGATGACCTGCGCCAGCATCTGCGTGATCTCAGTCTGCTCACTGCCTGCCAGGAAGCTTCCGTTCTGCTTCACATACAGAATCACGTAGTACAGAAAAATCCCACAGCTCATCGGAATCACCGATACGAGGCTTCCAGTCAGTCCAAGAATCATCGGGACTGCAAACGGCACCTTCAGAAAAAACAAGATCGGCGTTACAATCAGGTACGCGCTGTCACCCGGCTGAAATCCGTAATACAGCAGCACCACGATCAGAAGGAACACCAAGGTAATGAGCGCCACTTCCATCGATGCTGCAAAGAGCTGTGCCAGCAAAAAAATCCCAATCAGAAACGCAATGGCTCCAAATGGGAGAAATGCACATATAATTCCCGCAAACAGCGGCACCAGACCGCCGCTCAGTTTCGGCATCAGTCCGATGTTCTGGTTAATCAGAAACACCGCCGCAAAGGCAGTTATAAAACGCAGGAATGCATTCACAAATGCACTGTATCTCGCATAGAAAGCCTTGAGTGCTTCTTTCCCTGCAAGGAGTCCTCTCATCTGCCTCTCCTCTCTCTCTCCATTTTTCTGGCGCGCCGGTGTATATCGTAGCGCTTATCCAGATGTTTCAGTTTCGCTATGTAGATCCGGTTCATCTTTTCCTCGTACTCATACCGCCCGCCATACACGATGATCGTCAGCACGACATACAGAAAAAGCCCCCCGAGGTATAAAGCTCCTCCTCGAAAAGCCAGTCCCTTCAGTTCATCCATTCCTATCGAACTCAGAACTACTTCTACATTAAATAATATCCACATTCCAAAGAGAAGTATGCTGCACAATGTATAGCTTATAAATCCCCGGAGCAGATTGCGGCTGATATAGTCGCTTTTAAAATACTGATTGACTGTTTTCATCTGGGAAGCATGCTTCTTCTCAAACAGTGCCAGTTCGGTCATTAATTTTATCTTGTCTTCGTTGAGCATACATGGTTCCTTTTTTATATATGCCGCGGCTTCCGGTTCAATACGTCCCGTTTCTGAAACCGCTGCGCCAAAAACGCATTCTTCCATAAATTATAACATAACTTTTTTCTCTTGGCGAGGGGGCGGGGGGATTTTTCATAGGTTTTTCATAAATTTGTAAGGGATTGTCAGACATCAAAAAAGAGCTCTGCCGATCACACATTTTCGCATGATCGGCAGAGCGTATCAAGTCTGTTTCATAAGATGTAAAAACTATGCCTTTTTTGCTTCTTTTTATGTTATGATACTTTTATGATATTAGGATCAAAAGGTTCGAAACATGCGTAAGCAGCCTTTTTCCAGACAATCAGAAGAAAAGAGGGATTTTGTTTTGAAAATCGCGATTGTAGATGATTTGAAATTGGATGCCGAACAGTTGTCGCATCTGATTCTTACTTATATGAAGGAGCACCGTATTCCTACGGCTGCACCAGAAATATTTCCAAATGGTGAAACATTTCTCGCCAGCTTTACCGTCGGTTCCTTCGATATTGTCTTCTTAGATATCTATATGGATGGATTGAGCGGAATGGAAACCGCCCAAAAACTCCGCGCGCTGGATGCTTCCTGCCGGATCGTTTTTGTCACTACTTCGCCGGATTTTGCGGTGGACAGTTACGATGTGAACGCGGCTTTTTATCTGCTAAAACCGGTTACGATGGAGCGCGTTTCAAAGGCGCTGGAACGATGCCATCTTTCCGCCGCCGAGGCGGAGGTTTCCGTTCTGGTTCCCTGCCAGGGAACAGAGCTTCGCTTGCCTCTGCATCAGATATCGTACACAGAATATCTGAAGCGGCGGATTCTGGTGCACATGCGGGATCGGACCCAGCATGAAATTTCCATGAATCAGCGGGATTTTTCTGCCCTGCTTTTGTCCTATCCTTGGTTTTGTGATTGCATCAAGGGGGTTTTAGTAAACCTGGAGGATGTCGATAAGCTTCTGGAAGACCGTTTTCTGATGAAAAGCGGCGCCTCCATTCCCATCAGCCGCCTGAAATACCGGGATGTCCGGGAACAATATATCCAATATTCGTACCATTTAGTCCGGGGAGGTCCGCATCTATGATTGAATTATTTTTTAATGAATTTTTGAGCACTTTTCCGTTTCATATTCTGGCATGTGTTCCATTTCACAAAAAACTCCGCCATTCTCCGTGGAAAACTTTTCTCTGGGTCTGTGGATTCGAACTGGGCTATCTGCTTCTGTTTCTGTTCCTGATTCAAAGCGGTTTGTCCAGTGTATGGGTGCAATACCTCGCGCTCCCTTGCTTTGGCGTTTTATTTAAGCTGATGGTAGACGCCGAGATCGGAATGATTTTATTTCTATATTTATTTATCATCGATTATCTGTTGGTCGTGCGTGCCGCCGCTTTCTGCATCTGTCAGGCGCTCTTCGGCTACAACTTTTTCTCCTGGGAGACCGGGCTGGTTACCTTTCTCCTCGTTTTGTGCAGTATCTATTTCATGGCAAAAGCAATGACCCGGACCGTCGAGGGGCTTTCTTCCGTATCAATCCCGTCTTTCTGGAATACAGCGTGGCTGCTCCCCGCTTCTGTGACCCTGATTCTTTTGCTTTTAACTGGAAATATCCGAAGCGGTACCATCACAGTCGCCGCACTGCTGGCGCGGTTCATGCTTTTGATCTGCATGTTTTTAATCAGTCATTTCATGATCCTGTTTATCCAACAGCTCAGGGAACAGCTGGAAGCCAATGCCCGCAGTGAGGCGATGGAACGTCTTTTGCAGATCCAGCGTGACCAGTACACAATGCTCCAGTCCCGGATCATCGAAAACCGCCGGGCGCGCCACGATTTCCGCCAGCATCTTCGGGTGATTCAGGACTGTGCCAACCGCGGCGATTTAGAGGATCTGAAGTCATACCTCGCAAACTACGAAAAACAACATCCGACTCATTCGGACCGCGTATACTGCAACAATTATGCGCTCAACGCCATTCTTTCCTTCTATGCAGATAAGGCGGAAAGCGCCGGAATCCAGTTTGACATCCACATTCAGCTGTCCGATCACCCGGTCATCCCGGAGACGAAACTGTGCGTGCTTCTCGGAAATCTGCTGGAAAATGCCCTGGACGCTTGTCAGACCGGATGTTCCGGCTCTGAAAACACGCCGCCTTTCATCCGTCTCTCCGCGGTGCAGACGGGTACCTCCACCCTGTCCATCACCACGGACAACACCAGCGCATTCAGCCCTACCTGGATGAATGAAAAACTGGTATCGACCAAACCTGCCGGAAGCGGCATCGGAACCGAATCGATCCGCATGATCGCCGAACAGTACCACGGCGATGCACGGTTTGAATGGCGGGACGGCGTATTTTATGCTTCGGTATTGCTGAACCCATAATGATACAAAAACCAGATATCCTCTTTTTATATAATATAAATTTTCTGCTATCTCCCTACATAACCGGTTCCTGCAGCACGGTTCCCTCCGGGAATGCGGTACGGAACACGCGGCGCACCAGCGGACCTGCTACGATGAGCTGGAACGGAAGCGCCATGATGATATTCTTCGGAATATTGGTCAGCCAGATGATGAGCAGCTGGCTCCATGCGCCGGATTTCACGCAGGCTTCCAGACCGCCATATAAGGACATAACAAATACCATCGGAACGACCATGCAGCAGGAGATCGTGATTACTTTACGAAGTGTGCTGCTCTCCGGTGATACAAAGTAACGGAACGCAATTCCCTTCGCCGGACCGGACACGATGAACCAGTCAAACAGAAACGCATACACGAATGCAAACGGGAATCCGATCCATCCTTCGCGGATCGTTTCCAAGGATAAATGTCCCATATGAAGGGTTACATTGTACATACTCATCCAGAGTACCATAGTGAAACACATGATAACGGAATAGATAAAACTTTCTCTCTTATTTCTTGGCATTTTCATTCTCCTCCTATAAAATAATTGCTTCTATCCAGATGCATCGGCAAATCAGTCCGGCACACCCACGCGCAAGATGCTGTCCGTGATAAATTTCACAAAATAAAAAGCAGCAGAAATCGGAAACTCGTTTCGATCTCTACTGCTGTATGCAATCTCACTGCGTTTTTTTTTACTATATTCAACTTGGGTTACGGTTCGCTATTATAACGTCTTTTTTCCATTCGTGTAAGCACTTTTTTTATTTTTTCACAATTTCATCATATTGAACGATCAATTTTTTCTATTTTTTATTCCGCTTATGCAACTTGACAAGAGCTGCTTTTTCAGCTCCCTTTTCATTTTTTCCGAATTTTTCCCTAAAAACAGGCAAATAGATATTGACAATACTGCCTTTATTCGATAGAATGTAATAGTATGTTTACATTGAACTGTCCGTGTCCAGGCTTTAATGCAAACCAAATACAAAATGAATTACGAATCAAAATAAAAGAATTTATGATGGAGGTACACTACATTGGCTAACATTAAATCCGCAAAAAAAAGAATCTTAGTTGCAGAGACAAGAGCTGCAAGAAACAAGGCTATCAGATCCAAAGTTAAAACTGCTGTTAAGAAAGTAGAAGCTGCTGTTGCTGCAAAAGATAAGGCTGCTGCACAGGCTGCATTATTAGCTGCTACCAGCGAGATCGACAAGGCTACTTCCAAGGGCGTATACCACAAGAATACAGCTTCCCGCAAAGTATCCCGTCTTTCCAAGGCTGTAAATACTCTGGCTTAATTATCCAGAGCGGATCTTTCGAATTATATATTAAAAATTAACCCAAATTAAAAAACCATTATTCTGTGGGTGTGACAGAATAATGGTTTTTTGTTACTTCTTTTCCAGCCGGATCCGTCCGAAGAACCGCTGATTCTGATGCTGGCACTGCCCTTTAGAATCAGCGCACGGAACTTCTGGGCTGACTGATCAGCAGCTCCACCGCCAGCCGGTCGCCCATCCGCCCGGTCTTGACTGCCTCCTCGGCATCCACGCAGGTCTGCACATAGGAAATGAGCTGTTCTTTCGTAAATGCCGCCGCCTGGCTGCTGAGCTTTCCGGCTACGAACGGAGGTACTTTCAATTTCGAGGCAACCGTCCCCCGGTCTGCGCCGGACGCCTGCAATTCTCGCACCAGCAAAAGCTGGTTAAACTGTCTGGCAATCAGGAACAGGATCCGCATCGGCGGCTCCCTGAGTGTCAGCAGGTCTTCGTACAGATCCATCGCCCGCTTCGTCTTTCCCGCCGTGATCGCCGCTACCATGTCGAAGATCTTGTTCGTGATCTGCACGGTCGTGATGACTTTCACATCCTCTGCCGTCACTACCTCACTGCCCATCGTGTAGGAAATGAGTTTTTCCAGCTCCATCCGGATGTTTTCCATATCATCGCCGACGCGCTCCAAAAAGAGATTCATCGTGGACGGCGTGATCTTCCGCCCATTCTGCGCCAGGATCGTCGCCGCCCATCTGGCGAGCTGCGCGCTGTCCTGCCGCTTCATCTCCGCAATGTGACCCAGATCCTTGACCTTTTTGTAGAGTTTGTTTCTCTTATCGACCGCCTCCTCCACAAATACGATGCAGGTCGTGTCCGGCATCATCGGCAGATACTCCGCCAGCGCCTCCGAAGAAGTCTTGAAAAATCCGCTGTCCTCGATCAGAATCAGACGCCGCTCGCTGAAAAATGGCATCGTGTCCGCCAGACTGATCAGCTCGTTCACATCCAGCCCTTTTCCCTCGAAATAATTGTAGTTCATCGTATCATCGCCCGAGATCGCCGCCCGCAGCTTCTTTTTATAACTCTGCTTCAAAAACGCCTCTTCGCCGTATAGCAGATAAACCGGCTTAAATGTGCCATTTTTGATGTCTTCATTGATCGTCTGCATTAACTCCGTCCCCGCCTCCTGGTTCTATTCGATAAAAACAGATCCATTTTTTCGAATGACTGTCCATCCGGTTACTTTCCTGTCTATTTTTTCACTTCCTACTATTATAAACATTTTTCTAAAATGTTGTCTACTGTAAACCCATAAAAAGAATAAAACAGCAGCTCCTTTTGTTGCTTGAAATTTTTCCTTGGTTCACTTTCAGTCAAAACCTACATTACCATCCCTAGCAAAAGATAGACCGCATACGCTACAATCCACGCAATCACGCACTGCGCCACCACGACAAAGCAAGCCCATTTTCCGCCCAGTTCGCGTCTGACCGATGAAATCGCTGCCACGCACGGCGTATAGAGCAGGCAGAAAACCAGCAGACTGACCGCTGAAAGAGGGGTCAGAATGTCACGCAGGCTCTGAGTCGTCCCGAACAGAACCGACAGCGTTGATACAACACTCTCTTTTGCCATAAATCCGGTCAGAAGTGCCGTGCAGACACGCCAGTCGCCTAATCCCATCGGCGCAAACAGTGGTGCAATCACACCAGAAATAACCGCCAAAAGACTCTGCTGGGAATTGGACACAACATTCAGGTGCAGATCAAATGTCTGAAGGAACCAGATTAAAATCGTCGCCACAAAAATAACTGTGAATGCTTTCTGCAGGAAATCCCTTGCCTTTTCCCAGAGAAGCTGGGCGACATTGCGCGCCCCCGGCATCCGGTAGTTCGGAAGCTCCATGACGAACGGAACGGCTTCACCCTTAAATAAAGTTGTTTTAAGAAGCATTGCCATCAAAATTCCCATCAGGATTCCCAACAGATAAAGTGCAATCATAACAATCGCCCCATGATGCGGGAAAAAGACAGCGGTAAAAAACGCATAAATCGAAATCTTGGCGGAACAGCTCATAAACGGAGTCAACAGGATCGTCATTTTTCGATCCCGCTCCGAAGAAAGCGTCCGGCTTGCCATGACTCCTGGTACCGTGCAGCCAAAGCCAATCAGCATCGGCACGATGCTCCGTCCGGAAAGACCGATCTTTCGAAGCAGTTTATCCATCACAAACGCCACACGTGCCATATAACCGCTGTCCTCTAAAAGCGACAGGAAGAAAAACAGCGTCACAATGATCGGCAGAAAGCTCAAAACACTTCCGACACCATTGCACACACCATCGATCATCAGGGAATGGAGCACCGGATTGATACCTGCCGCTGTCAGCGCTGCGTCTGCCCGCTCTGTCAGCCATCCAATCACCAGTTCCAGACCATCTGAAAGGACCGCGCCAATCACATTAAATGTCAGCCAGAATACCAGACCCATGATTGCAATAAATGCCGGAATCGCCGTGTAGGTTCCAGTAAGAAGACGGTCAATCTTCACACTTCGCTGGTGTTCCCGGCTTTCCCTCGGTTTGACGACTGTCTGCCTGCAGACTTTTTCGATAAAACCAAACCGCATATCCGCAATCGCAGCTGCCCGATCCAGCCCGCGTTCCTTCTCCATCTGGCAGATAATATGTTCCAGCGTCTCTTTTTCATTCGTGTCCAGATTCAGACGCGCCTCAATCTCCTCATCGCCTTCTGCCAGCTTCGATGCAGCAAAGCGCACCGGAATACCCGCATTCTGCGCGTGATCTTCGATCAGATGCATAATACCATGCAGGCAGCGGTGCACCGCGCCACCGTGATAATCCGCATCACAGAAATCCTGCCGTCCCGGTTTCTCCTGAAAATGCGTTACATGAAGCGCATGATCGATCAGCTCTCCGATTCCTTCATTCTTTGCCGCTGAGATCGGGATAACCGGAATCCCCAGTTCTTCCTCCAGTTCGTTGACACGGACAGAACCGCCGTTCTGGCGCACCTCGTCCATCATATTAAGCGCCAGAACCATCGGAATATCCAGTTCCAGAAGCTGCATGGTCAGATACAGGTTGCGCTCAATGTTTGTCGCATCCACGATATTGATGATTCCCTTCGGGTGCTCCTGCAAAATAAACTGACGCGTCACCAGCTCCTCATTCGAATATGGCGATAAGGAATAGATTCCTGGCAGGTCGGTCACTTTCGTATTTTCATGTCCGCGGATCGTGCCATCCTTCCGGTCCACCGTCACACCCGGGAAATTCCCCACATGCTGATTGGATCCGGTCAGCTGGTTAAAAAGCGTCGTTTTGCCACAGTTCTGATTACCTGCCAGGGCAAACGTCAGAACGGTGCCATCCGGCAATGGGTGTTCCTCCGCCTTTGTATGGTATTTTCCACCTTCTCCGAGTCCAGGGTGATCGATCGCGCGCGCCATCGGAATCCCATGTTCCTTTTTGTCCGCTGCTTCGGTTCCTGCCTCGCGTACATTCTCAATCTCTATCTTCTCTGCATCCGCCAGGCGCAACGTCAGTTCATAGCTATGAATCCGCACCTCAACCGGATCGCCCATCGGCGCATATTTTACCATCGTAACCGATGCAGTCGGAATCAATCCCATATCCAGAAAATGATGCCGCAGTGCACCTTCTCCGCCAACTGTCCGAACGGTTGCAGTTTTTCCTATTGGTAAATCCTTTAATGTCATTCTCTGCCTCCATCTCTCTTCATTAGTCAAACTCATTGTATGTCATCAGACTTCTACATCCGCCTGATTTTGAAGCAAAGCATAGAGAGAAAAATACTATTGAAACTTTTTCTCAATTATGTTTCCAGATAAGTCTATTGTACTTTAGGGAATTTGTCAATCGTTGGAATCTTTAAGAATCTACCAATCAGAAAAAAAATAGAAAAGATAAAAGAAAAACAGCAAGGATGAATCATCCTCACTGTCTCAAAATAGCTGGGCTACAAGGATTCGAACCTTGAAAATGACGGAGTCAGAGTCCGTTGCCTTACCATTTGGCGATAGCCCAATCTTTTATTTCATAGCTGTCTCAGCCACATTTATTATTATATCATAAATTTTTGTTTCGTCAAGTATTTTTTTCAAACACTTATGTTTTTTTGAACAATTATAATTATTTACCAGTTCGAAACATTTTACAGTCTCGTAATGCCCCGGATATTTTTCCGTCACGAGGCTTCCTGCAAATAATTCTAATGATTCTTAAAATTCCTGCTGCCCGAATCCAACTTCTGGTAACTCCAGACATATCATGGTTCAGGCAGCAGGAATCATATATCCTCATACACTCCGCTTTAATTAGCTGACTCCGCATCTGTCTTCGTTTCTTTTTCCGTCGGCTTTGTCTCCATCTGACTGTACTCTGTCTCCGAGTGCGTGCTCTCTTTTACTACTTCTGTCAGTGTCTCCGGCGCGCGGGATGTCTCGGACGGCTTTGTCTCCACTGTCTCATCATCCGCATCGTCGTCACCCTCATCAATCAGATCATCCGCAATATCCGGCGTCTCGAAATAGCCTTTTACCGTACCAAAGGAGCCGCCGTCCCGCACTGCCACTCCGCCGAGCGTAAACGTGCACTCCGTATTGGCTGGAAGCCCTTTGACGTGAATCTCACAGGAGGTTCCGCCTGTGTCCGTGATTCTCGCCGAATAGCTCTGACCGTCCGGATCTACCACCGACACGGTCGGATTTTTCCATTTAACCTTTTCCTTAAAAACGATGTTCAGCGAACCGCTCTCGTAATCTACATAGTCAATCTTCGCTTTCTTGCCTCCCGAATCGACTTCTTCCTCGTCCTCATCTGCTGCGGCGGTTGTCTCCACCGGGCGTACTGCAGTCGATGGCTGTTCTGCCGGCGTCGGTTCATTTTCCGGCTGACCGGTGCTTTCCACGGTCGTCTCCGCTAAGGTTTCTTCCTCGGTCTGCGGCAATGTCACCTCACGAACCAGAGCCGCATCCGTCTCAATGGTGCTGTCCGTCTTCGAATAACCTACCGTATAAGCACGATCCGCGATCTCCCGCGCAATCTCTTCCATCGTCATACCGGCAAATTTTTTCATATCATTTTCGGTCAGGTCGTTATCCCGAATCAGCTCTCGCAGAAAATACGCTTTTCCATAAGAAATATTGTATTTCTCCGCCAGATCCTGAATCTCCCCGGTTACCTTCATCCGCTGGTCATAGACAACCGCCTGTACCGCGTGTTCCTGCAGGGAAGACTCTACATCCCCTACGACATCCTGACGCAAAGATGATGCCTTTTTCTCATTCTCATTGGACACGGTAACCAGAATCGCATTGTCCAGTTCATCCAGATAACCGTTCCGGACCATCGAACCGATCAATGCGTTGACCGCAATATCAAGGTCTACATTTTTCAAATTCATATCATCCAGGATCGTCTCCGCATCCTCATTAAGCGGATTCGCCTGCAATACTTTCTCGTTCCGGTTGACGGAAAGCTCAATACTCGGATTGACATCGATGCCAATCACCGAATCGACACGGTGATTCTGGTAAAATGAAACACCGCCTCCTAACACAGCCACACACAAGCAGGCGGCTGCTGCCATCGCCACGGTCCGCATCCGGCGGTACATCCGTACACGGCGGGATGGTTTTACATAGATCTCCTGTGGCGTCGAGAGATCGATTTTATCGAATACGTTGGGAGTCAGGGCGTCCATCGCCGATCGCAGATGTGACTCAATCTCATCCTGTTCCCACGCTGTTTCAGAGTGATCGGTCAATGTACTCCCTCCTCTCTCAGGTGTTTTTTCAGTTTTTTCATAGCACGGTTGTACTTGGAAAGCACCGTTGCCAGCGGCATCTCCAAATCTGCCGCGATCTCACGATGTTTTAACCCCGCTGATGTCCGCAGAAGTACAATCTGCCGTTCTTCTTCATTTAATATTTTGAGTGCTGCGTGTAATACCATCTTATCCGCAGCATCCTCTATCTGGGGACAGAATTCCCCTGTCTCCATCTCAGAAAGATCCGAAAGCCCGATATCCGCTTCATGCTTCTGGTCACGGAAGCGCATATAGCAAAGATTTCTAGCGATCGTAAACATCCACGCCAGCGGTTTGCCCTGCGACTGATAGCTTCCAGCCGAAGTCCAGACCTTTAAATAAAGCTCCTGCATGACCTCCTCAGAGTCCTGCGGATTCCGCAAAATCGATAGAATAAAACCGTATATAGTTTTATCCGTATTCTGATAAAGCTGCTGAAATGCCGCCTTATCTCCCTCTGCCACTCGCAGAAGCAGCTTTTCATCGCTCATCTTATCATAGGCGACCGGCTCTTCCATGGTCGTTAAAAGCCCCGTCAAAAACATGGACGAAATTTCCTTTCTATATAACTTAATGCAAAGAAACCAGTTCTTATTGCATTTGTTATGAATTTTTTCTGATTTCTGTCCAGCTCCTCACGGCAGCTGGCAAAAATCAATGCAGCTTTATTCATACTCGACCCGTTCCAGAAAAAGCCCCTCCGGCGGCGCCGTAAAACCTGCCAGCGCTCGGTCACAGGAAAAAAGCGCCTCCGCCACTGATTCCGGTGTCCGCTTATGAAGTCCTACCTCGATCAGTGTACCGGTCAGGATTCTTACCATATTATATAGGAAGCCATTGCCACGAAAATGCAGTTCGCACACACTTTCCTGCATGGTCAGCTCAATAGCAGTGAGATTCCGCACCGTCGATTTTTTCATCCGTTTCAACGAACAGAATGCTTTAAAATCGTGCTCACCTGTCAGATACGCAGCCGCCCGCCTCATGGCCGCTATGTCCAGAGGTTCCCCCAGACCGTACACATATCGGCGCTCAAATACATTTTTCTTCGCTGCCGTCTCAATCCGGTAGCAGTAGGTCTTGGAAACGGCATTTAGACGGCTGTGAAAACGCATTCCTGCCTCCTGCGCCGATAAGACAGCGATATCATCTGGAAGATAGCGGTTCAGGTACGCTTTCAACTCCTCCGCGCTCATCCCGGCACAGGACGCCGGAAGATGGAAATTCGCCACCTGTCCCCATGCGTGGACGCCTGCATCTGTCCGTCCGGAACCGTGCACTTCAACCGGCTGACCTGCCATTTTTTCAAGAATCTGTTCTAGTTTTCCCTGTATCGTCTTGTCCGTGTTTCCCTGCTTCTGCCAGCCGTCATAACGGCTTCCGTCATATTGCAGGGTAATTTTTATATTTCGATCCGACATATTTTTTCTCCATGTGTTATCTATCTTCATTCTTTCTTTATTCGCAAATATATCCGCCTCGCTGCCAGATACAGCACCGTTCCAGTCAGTGCTCCCGCCATATCCAGCCATACATCGCTGATCTGCCCGGAACGTCCTTCGGTAAACAGCTGAATCGTCTCATCCAGAAACGGGACCGCAAAAATAGCGATACGATGGATTTCCAGCCATATATGTCCGTCCGGTGTCAGCGCACACATTCTCCCAGTCCCATCTCCCCGATCAACCAAATCCTCTATCCGCATTTTTTCTGAGACAGTCCGGTTCCTGCGCACACAGGCATCACTCTGTCTAAGCAGCATTCCCAGCCCTGTATATTCAATAAAATGAGCACATTTGCGCACAATATGTTCGGTCAGCCATGGTACAGCCACTCCGGACTCTGCTGCCAGCTTCTGCAAAAACCGGAGGATCCGTCCGCTCTCCGCCGATGACTGTACTGCCGGACGCATGGAATTGGAGTAGATAAACAAAATATATAAAATTAAAACAATATGCCAGATCCAGACCGTCACCAGGACTCTCTGTCTTCCCCGGATATTTTTTTCCACATTCATCTATAAATTCCTGTATCCATTCTATCTTCTATTGATTTATATCTTTACTGATTGGATTGTAAAATGCCGCTCTCTGCAATCCGGCGCACCGCCAGCGCAATCGCATCCTCATCCTGCACCAGCGCCATCCGCACATGACCTTCGCCCGACGGTCCAAATGCGCTGCCCGGTGTTACCAGAACACCTGCTTTTTCAAATAAAGCCTTTACAAACTCCAGTGAATCCGTAAATCCTGCCGGGATCGGCGCCCACACAAACATCGTGCCTTCCGGTTTTTCCATCTTCCAGCCGATGGATGCAAGTCCGTCGCACAGACAGTCGCGCCGTCTCTCATATGCCGCCCTCGTCGAAGCCACACAGCTCTGGTCACCGCTGATCGCCGCGATCGCCGCTTTCTGAATCGGCAGGAACATACCATAATCCATGTTGGATTTCAATGTTTTCAGATGACTGACCACTTCCTCATTTCCCACACAGAAGCCGACGCGCGCGCCCGCCAATCCGTACGTTTTTGACAGCGAATTAAACTCCACGCCGACCTCGCGTGCGCCCGGAAAACGCAGGAAACTTCCGCAGGTTCTTCCGTCAAACACAAGCTCACTGTAGGCGTTGTCGTGAAGAACGATAATATCATATTTCTTTGCAAATGCAATCAATTCCTCATAGAAACTGTCTGGAGCCAGCACCGCCGTCGGATTGTTCGGGTAGGAAACAATCATAAATTTCGCTTTCTGAGCGACTTCCTCCGGAATTTCCTTCAAATCAATGATGTAGTGATTTTCCTCGCGCTGCGGCATATAGTAAAGCTCTGCCCCCGCCAAAGACGGACCATCCGCAAACACCGGATAACACGGATCCGGTACCAAAACCACATCGCCCTCGTCCACGATCGAAAGTGCGATGTGCGCCAGTCCCTCCTGGGAACCGAGCAAAGAGCAAATCTCTGTCTCCGGGTTCAGCTCCACTCCATAGCGGCGCGCATACCAGTCGGACACTGCCTCCAAAAGTGCCTGCTGATCCTGAATTGCATACAGGTAATTTTCCGGTACCAGACAGGCTTCGCTGAGCGCCTTTAAAATATGCGGTGCGGGGGCAATATTCGGTGCGCCGATGCTCAGATCGACGATCGTCTCTCCCTCCGCCAGCTTTTTCTTCTTCATCTGTGCCAGCATAGAGAACACACCCTCGCCAAACCGGTCCATTCTATTTGCAAATTTCATCTTGTGTTGTCCTTTCTTGAAAGAAATCTCCGATTTTCTTTCCTTTTCTATTTCTATTTTTATCTCTATGAATCCTCTTTAAAACTCTAATAATTCCCATCCGCCCGATCACTCTGTCAAATGACTTATTCAACCAATTCCACCAAATCATATCGAACTGCCCTCGCTGAATCTTATCAATCCAGCTTTGCATCCTCAGGCTATATAAGTATTAATTATAGTACATGGATATGGGAAAGTAAAGGGAGGATAACAGCTCTCGCCAGCTATTATAACTTTTCAAAAATGTTGTAAAAACAACGGACTTTTCTATGCCGGACGATTATACTTATCATGTACTTAAGAAAACAAAAAAAATCAAAATAGATGTTCTGACATATCTCATCCTTTCATGTATGAAGATCGGTCAGATGCACATGAATAAGAAAGACGAGGAATTTATATGGTACGAAGAATTGTAGAAATTGATCAGAAAAAATGCAACGGCTGCGGTCTCTGCGCTTCCGCCTGTCATGAGGGCGCGATCGGCATGGTGGACGGTAAAGCAACCCTTTTAAAAGATGATTACTGTGACGGTCTGGGCGACTGTCTGCCAGCCTGTCCGACTGGCGCGATCTCCTTTGTCGAGCGCGAGGCGGCAGCTTACGATGAGGCGGCAGTCCAGGTCCACATGGCAGCACGCAAAGCAAAGCAGGTATTAGAGGCAAACGCAGCGGCAAACACATCCGCACGTTCCGAAGCAAAACCGGCGACACCGGCATTTGGCGGATGTCCTGGATCCATGAGCCGTTTCCTGAAACGTCCTGACACAGCTGCTTCCCATGCATCCTCAGCAGCCACATCCACAGGCGGTCCTGGCAGTGCTGCTTCCGCTATCACACATGACAATTTTTCTGAATCCGCTGCTTGTGACCATTCAGAAAACACCCCAATAAGCGCTCTGTCCAACTGGCCGGTTCAGATCAAATTAGCCCCGATCCGCGCCCCGTATTTCGACGGTGCCAAACTTTTGGTCGCTGCCGACTGTACCGCTTACGCATACAGCCGCTTCCATCAGGACTTTATCCATGGTAAAATAACTTTGATCGGATGTCCAAAGCTTGACAGCATCGACTACTCCGAAAAGCTGACCGAAATCATCCGCAGCAACGACATCAAGAGCGTGACCGTTGTCCGCATGGAGGTTCCGTGCTGCGGCGGTATCGAGCACGCCGTGAAAAAAGCCCTGCAGGCAAGCGGAAAATTCATTCCGTGGCAGGTGACGACGATTTCGATTGATGGAAGGATCTTAGATTAACCCTTTTTCTGAGAATCTGCACATTATAAACAACTATAAATCTTTTATTATGGAGGAGGAACACCATGGAATACCCATATATCAAAAACATCACCCATGAAAAAGTTCAGACTTTAACCAGTCTGGTAAATGCCGAAGACGGTCAGATCGTCAGCAAGACACTGGCGCAGAATGAGGCGGTCAGCGTTACCCTGTTCGCATTCGCAAAGGGCGAGGAGATCTCCACCCACGATTCCACCGGCGATGCGATGGTAACGGTTCTGGAAGGCACCGGACGTTTTACCGTTGACGGCGTTGAGCATCTCGTTCATGCCGGTGAAGTGCTCGTCATGCCGGCGAAAAAGCCGCACGCGGTGTTTGCGCCAGAGGCATTTAAGTGGATGCTGACGGTTATTTTCCCATTTTACTAAAAATCTTATCATCCATCCAAAAACAGGCATACCGCAAGATTCTTGAATCCCTTCAAACAAAGACTCTGCGATATGCCCGTTTTTATTTTTACTAATTATCTTAAAACCAATTACTTACTCCACGTACTCATGCGTTTCCACCCACTGCAGCAGCTTTTCAATCGCCGGATTCGGGTTGCTCTGACGCCATGCGATCTCAAAATCAAGTTCTTCCGTACTGCCGTCCGCGCGGAGAAGCGGAACCACCACCAGATTCCGCGCATTCCGATAATGGCGGACGGCATATTCCGGGAGAATCGCCACGCCAAATCCCGCTGACACCTCCAGAAGCACCGTCTGTACCTCCCGTTCACGCGCCACGATATTCGGTATAAAACCGCCCTTATTGTAACAAATCAATACTTCTTCCGCCTCATCGTTGGAACGCCCCTGCGGCTGCATGATGATAAAGTCTTCCCGCGCCAGATCACGGTACATCAGATGGCTCTCTCCCGCCAGCGTATGCCCCGGATAAAGAACCGCCATCATCGGAAACCGTTTGAGGAACCGATGCTTTAAATCCTCGTAATTCTGCGTGTACAGAGACAGATTAAACGCAAGATCGCAGGTTCCATTATCTAACAGCTCATAGAGCGCGCTCATATTTTCCCGCAGCAGATGAATCGAAATATTCGGGTACGCCTCATGAAAACTTCTGAGCGTCTCCGAAAAACGGCTCTGCTCATATCCCCGGATAAATCCGATCGTCAGCTCCCCAGCTACGCCTTCCGCTGCCGTCCGCGCGAGCTTTGCCGCCTCCTCGGCGCGGACCAGAATCGCCCGCGCCTCGTTCAGATATACCTTTCCCGCCGCCGTCAGCTCGACATGGTGCTTGTCCCGCACAAAAAGCGGCACCCCGATCTTCTCCTCCAACGACTGAATCTGCAGCGTCATCGCTGTCTGCGAAATAAAACATTTTTTCGCCGCCCGCGTAAAATTCAGCTGCTCCGCCGCCGCCACAAAATATTCCATTTGTTTTAAATTCATCTCATTTCCCCATTTCTATGATCCTATATGTAATCGCGTCTTTTCGATCGAGCAAAAAAAATGAATCATGCCGCCCAATTTACGGGCTTTCGATCTGGCTTTTCCTGTTTTGTTATAAGTTTCCCTTATTATAATATCTGTTCTTTCTATTGGCAAGTTTTTCATTCATCCTTTATAATTTTTAATAGTCAACAAAAGAAAGTGAGTGAAAGGTATGAAACAATTCAAAAATTTCTACGAAGGCACATACGCCAAGTACATTCTGCCGGGCGTCCTGTTGCAATCGGTTCTGATTGGCGGCGGCTATGCAACCGGACGTGAGATTTATTCTTACGGTGCGAAATTCGGAGCGATGGGCTGGATCTCCGGACTGACGATCGGCATCGGTTTTGCCCTGTTTGCCTTCCTGACCTTTGAGATCTGCCGGATCTACAAGGTTTACGATTATAAAAACTATATCAAGCAGGTCATTGGACCGCTCTGGCCGATGATGGATATTTTAACTGTCCTCATCGCGATTCTGCTGATTGCCGTTATGGCAGCCGCAACTGGAAGTATTTTCGAGCAGGTCGGACTTCCGAATATTCTCGGCTCCGTTGTGATCGTTCTGATTTGCGGACTCTTGAACTTTAAGGGTTCCAAGATGATCGAGAAATTTGAATCGATCGGTACTATTTTACTGTATGGCGGCTATATTCTGTTTACAATTCTGGTACTCGTCAACAAGGGCGGCAACATTTCCCATGTATTCAGCACGATGGACACCAGCACCTACGACGGCTCTGTCACTGTTCCGCTGTGCATTTACACCGGTATTCTGTATGTTGCCTACAACATCAATTCCATCCCGATGGGCATGTTCTCCCTGACACGCCAGACCAAACGGAAAGAAACCTTTATTTCCGGTCTGATCGCCGGTCTTCTGATGGTTATTCCGTGGTTTTTGTCTTACTTTGCGATGATGTGCTTCTACGGTGACACCTCCATCGTCGGCGCGGATGTCACAACCCCGTGGATGGAAATGATCAAGGCAGTCAACGGCGGACCGGCACTGATGGCACTGTTCAGTCTCGTTATGGGCTGGACGCTGGTTGAGACGGCAACTGGCTGCATCCACATGATCATCGACCGTTTCGACGTTGCCATGGAGGAAAAGGGCGCTGCCAAGCTGTCCGATACAAACCGCGGTCTGATTACGGTCATCACGCTGATCGCTGCACTCGTATTATCCCGCGTCGGCGTTGTCACCTTGATCGAGCAGGGCTATTCGTACCTGTCTTACGGATTTATCCTCTTCTACCTGCTGCCGACGCTGCTGGTAGGCGGATATAAGATTATTAAACATAAAGACAAATAAATATGTAATGATAAGAACACATCCGCCTGTGGGAGATTTCATCTTATAGACGGATGTGGTATAATGTAAACACTTGACGAGGTATTTTCGAATCAACATAGAAAGGAAGTATATGCAATGAAATATGTCGGATATTACAATGGAGAAATCGGCCCCCTCGAGGAAATGAAAATCCCGATGTTGGACCGCGCCGTTTATTTTGGAGATGGCTGCTACGATGCCACCACCTTTGCAAACAACAACATTTTTGCCGCAGACGACCACCTCGACCGTTTCTACAACAGCTGCAAGCTGCTGGAAATCCCGTTTGAAATGTCGCGCGAAGAACTGCGTGCCGAGCTGCAGAAATGCATCGATGCCAATGAGATTGACCACGGTATGCTGTACTGGCAGTGTTCCCGCGGAACTACCTATCGTGGACATCAGTTTCCACCTGCTTCCGTAAAACCAAATCTGATGATTTTTACTGTTCCGTGCGACCTGATTCCATTTGATAAGACTTTCCGCCTGATCTCGATGGAGGACACCCGTTTCCTGCACTGCAACATCAAGACGCTGAACCTGATTCCAAGTGTCATCGCTTACCAGCGCTGCATCGAACAGGGCTGCCAGGAAACGGTCTTCCACCGCGGCGAACGCGTCACCGAATGCGCCCACAGCAATATCTTAATCATCAAGGACGGCGTTCTCTGCACCCCACCGAGAGATAATCTGATTCTTCCGGGCATCACGTTAAAACATCTGCTGATGTTAGCTGAGAAAAACGGCATCCCGACCAGCGAGGCACCATTTACCATGCAGGAACTGGCAGACGCCGACGAAATCATCGTCAGCAGCTCCGGCGGGCTCTGCATCCAGGCCGTTGAACTCGATGGAAAACCAATCGGAGGAAAAGATCCGAAGACGCTGAAGACTTTGCAGGATGCTTATGCGAAGTTTTATGCGGAAGATACGAAGGTACGGTAAAAATCCATAAATTTGCCAATCAAGGGCTGTCACTCAAAACGTGGCAGCTCTTTTTCGCTTGCGACATGTTTCTGCTTCGCGCAAGTGCGCATCCTCGCGGAGCATTTTTTGTTTCATAGGACGCAATTTCCTATGAAATAAAATAAGGGATCCCTGTATTTACAAGGATCCCCAGGACGCGGAGACGGAGGGATTCGAACCCTCGTGCCGGGATGAACCGACAAACGCATTTCGAGTGCGCCGCGTTACGGCCGCTTCGCTACGTCTCCAGATATTAGGTGTTTCTCTTCGAAACACCTATACTATTATACATGATAGTTTGACTTTTGTCATCTGTTTTTTTTCACTATTTACTGATAATACGCATCAATTCCGTTCGCAATTCCCCCGGCAATCAATTCCTGATAATCATCCTGTGCCATCTTCTGGTCTTCTTCCGGGTTGCTCATAAAGCCCATCTCGACAATGGAAACCGGTATCTTACACCAGTTGATGCCGCTCATGCTGTCTGTCTCCTGCACACCGCGGTTCTTGAAGCCGGTTGCCGCGCAGACAGAGTCCGTGATCTTCTTGGAAAGAGAATAGCTTGCCGCGTGAAGCCCGCCGTTGTACGGGTTGGACGCCGTCTGGCACATGGAAAGAGTACCGTTGACCGTCGTGTTATCCAACGAATTACCGTGAATCCGGACGAAAATGGAGGCGCCGCTCTTGTTGGCGATCTCCGCTCTCTCCGCATTGCTTAAGTTGACATCGTTGGACTCCCGGATCATGACGACCTGATAGCCTCTCTCTTCCAGAATCCGTTTTAACTTCTTCGAAACTGATAAAGTCAGCTCATATTCCGGCAGCTTCGTCGATACGCCCTCGGTGCCGGAAGCCACCTTCGCCTTCATGGTCGAGGAGCCCGGTCCAACTGGTTCTTTGTCCGGATTGCCCTTTGCCTGATGTCCCGCGTCGATCGCTACGATACGTCCGTTGGACACCGGTGCACCCTGTGCATCCGCTTCTGCCCCCTGCGCTGTGACCGTCGCTTCCTCACTGCCCGGTTCGGTCGTCGTCAGGTATTCGGAACGGATAAAACAGCTCTTGTCCTTATAAAGCACCTCGCTCCAGCCGTCTCCGATACCGACGCGCTGCACGCTGTCGCCCTGATTCAGCTGTGTCACAATCTCATACTCCGTTCCACAGCCCGAACGCACATTGAGCAGGTTCTCAGTCGCATACACTGTCTCGTCGACACTCCGGAAGCCGCTCGCCGTCGTTTTGTCACTCTCCAGCTCGCTCTGGTCCGCAACCGCCGCTGCATCCGCCTCCTGAATGCCCTGTGCATCTTCCAGCTCCAGACTTCGCTTTGCCGCATTCGGCACCTGTTTCTTCGCTGTCTGTTCCGCCGGTTCTGTCTCAGCAGCCGCCATCTGCACCTGCTTCTGTGCCTGATTCGGAAGGGTAAATCCCGCATGGCTTACGCCAATGGAACCCGCCGCGACCACAATCGCGGTTACCGCCGCCCAGAAACGTTTCCGGTAATCCGGTGTGCCTGGCTTTCTTTTTCTGCTTTCTCCTCTTGCCATTTATAAAAAACTCCAATCTTACAGAAGATTCTAACCTCTCCATGATCCGCGCACTCACTGTTTCCAATCAATCGCATCGCAGCACAACTTTGATGCCGACAGACATTTCTGCCCAATTAAAATCTTCTTTCATTTCTAAATTATTCGATCGTACCGCCGCCTACGACATATTCGCCGTCATAAAAAACGACTGCCTGTCCCGGCGTCGCCGCTCTCTGCGGCTCATCAAATACGCATTCCACCCGATCTTCGCCAATCTTGCGGATCGTACAGGATGCCCCTTTGTGGCTGTAACGAATCTTCGCACTGACGCGCATCTCCTGATCGCCCAGATCCTCAATCGCCATCCAGTTGAGGTTCCGGCAGGTCAGGCGGTTAGAAAAGACGTCCTCATTTTCCCCGATCACAACCTCGTTCGTCTCCGGACGGATCTCCGTCACGAACACCGGATGACCAAGTGCCAGATTTAAGCCCTTTCTCTGTCCCACTGTATAATGGGTAATTCCTTTATGATGACCTAAAATATTGCCGTACTTATCTACAAAATTGCCTTCGGCAATCCGGCAATTACTATTTTCCTCGATAAATTTTGCATAATCGTTGTCCGGCACGAAACAGATCTCCTGACTGTCCGGCTTGTGTGCCACCGGAAGTCCAATCTCCTCCGCCATCTCTCGAATCTTGTCTTTCGTATATTCGCCGACCGGCATCAAAGTGTGTGCAAGCTGATGCTGGGTCAGGTTATAAAGCGCGTAGGTCTGATCTTTCGCCGCCGTCGCAGACTTGCAGATCGCATAGCGGCCATTCGGCAGCTTTCTCACGCGCGCATAATGTCCCGTTGCAATATAATCAGCCCCAATTTCCAGACTTCTCTGCAAAAGGGACTCCCATTTTACATATCGGTTACAGGCAATACACGGATTCGGCGTGTGTCCGTCCAGATATTCCTGTACAAAGTAATCCATGACATTTTCTTTGAACTCTTTTTTGAAGTTCATCACGTAATACGGGATCTCAAGCCGTTCCGCAACCCGTCTGGCATCATCGACAGCGCTCAGACCACAGCAGCCGCCGTGCTCTTCCTGCTCTACATTCGTCTCATCCTGCCAGATCTGCATTGTGACGCCGATCACATCGTATCCTTGTTCTTTTAAAAGCCAGGCAGCCACGGAGGAGTCAACTCCTCCTGACATGCCGACTACTACTTTTTTCTTTTTCATCAATACTCTTCTTCGACGTCTTCCTCGCCGATATCCGTCTTCGGTTTTACGAGTCCTTTGATCTCAATGCCATTCTTCTGAGCATAATCCCAGAGAGCAGCGTGAATTGCCTCCTCTGCGAGCAGAGAACAGTGTACCTTAACTGGCGGAAGTCCGTCCAGTGCCTCCATAACGGCTTTGTTGGTAACTTCCATCGCTTCCTGGATGGTTTTTCCTTTTACCATCTCGGTCGCCATGCTGCTGGTCGCAACGGCTGCACCGCAGCCAAATGTCTTAAATTTTACATCCTGGATGATCTGGTTGTCATCGATATCCAGGTAAATACGCATAATATCACCGCATTTTGCGTTGCCGACGGTACCCATACCGCTGGCATTCTCAATCTCGCCTACATTTCTCGGATGCTGGAAATGATCCATTACTTTCTCTGAATACATCGGGTGTTTCCTCTCTATATCTTCATTCACTGTGGATGTTCATTTTGCTTAAAATGTCTAAATCTTACTGCTGCGGATGTTTCTTAATGTAATCCTCATACAGCGGAGACATCGAACGAAGACGTTCTACAATCTTCTTTAAGCAGTCTACCGTGAAATCAATCTGCTCCATAGTTGTCTCGGCTGACAGGGTCAGACGCAGGGAACCGTGTGCAATCTCATGCGGCAGTCCGATCGCCAGAAGTACATGGGACGGATCCAGGGATCCGGAGGTACAAGCAGAGCCGCTGGAACCACAGATGCCTTCCATGTCAAGCATGATCAGCATGGATTCACCCTCGATGAACTGGAATGCAAAGTTTGCATTGTTGGAAAGTCTCTGGGACGGATGTCCGTTGAGGCGTGCAAATGGAATTTCTTTTAATACACGCTCGATCAGGTGGTCACGCATCGCTTTTTCTTTTGCTGTGCGCTCTTCCATCGTCGCCATCGCAATCTCAACTGCCTTGCCGAATCCTACGATACCAGCCGTATTCTCGGTACCGCCGCGGCGTTTACGCTCCTGTGCGCCGCCGTGGATGAAGGAACGAGTCTTTAATCCGGTACGGATATAAAGGAAGCCGGTTCCCTTCGGTCCATTTAACTTGTGGGCGCTGGAACTGAGCATATCGATATGGCACTCATCTACATTGATCGGAACATGACAAAATGCCTGTACCGCATCGGTGTGGAATAAAATGCCGTGTTTCTTCGCAATCTCACCAATTTCCTTGATCGGCTCAATCGTACCGATCTCATTGTTTGCAAACATAACAGAGATGAGGATGGTGTCCGGACGGATCGCCTTCTCCAGCTCGTCTAATTTAACAACACCGAACTCATCTACATCCAGATAAGTAACCTCAAAACCTCTCTGCTCCAGGTACTCACAGGTGTGCAGAATCGCATGGTGCTCAATCTTGGTCGTGATAATGTGCTTGCCCTTTGCCTGATATGCCTCTGCTGTGGAAATCAGCGCCCAGTTATCAGACTCCGTGCCGCCGTAGGTAAAGTAAATCTCGTTGGACTTTGCGCCCAGCGCTTTCGCGATCGTCTCGCGAGCCTGTGCAATCGCTCTCTTCGGCTCTGCCGAAAATTCATAAACGGAAGACGGGTTGCCGTAATACTCCGTAAAATACGGGAGCATTGCCTCCACTACTTCCGGACGCGTTTTGGTTGTCGCCGCATTGTCCAGATAAATCAACTGTTTCATAACTAATAAATCCGCCTTTCTTCTTAGTGTATGCACGCCTGCCTTTATTGTGATTGTATCACACGGAATCTCACGGCAGGAACTCCCCGCCTGTAAACATTTGCTGCGTACATAGTTTGTAGCAATAAAGGTAAAAGCTTCATCTACGTTCTTTATTATTATATAGGAAAATTGAAAAAATACAAGCAAGAATGAGCGGGTTTTTGAAAAAACCTAGTTAAAAATGGGGTATATAATGTGCTCAAGCTATTCCACCCTACTTATCCAGACAATAAAAAACCGTCCAGCTAGGAGGGGTCAACTCCTGACTAAACGGTTTTTTATTAAATCTTTGCTCCACTTCTGCCTTGAAATCCGTTACCCAATCGGCAGCAATTCCGTGGAAACGCATGTTATCCTCCAAGAGGGAATCTTCGGATAACTGCTGTAGTGCTGTCATTGGCTTCTGACCGCACATGGAGGGTTGATGCAATAGGGTTTACATAAATAAAAAGAAATAAACTGGTAACGGATACCTGTCAATACTTATACATAAAAGGGATTGGTATAGAATCAGGTCGGTTCTTCACTTGACATATCGCTATTGTAATATTATTATATATTATTAGGATACTTCTAAGTGAAAACTCTTGTTTTTTCCTGATGGTTATAATATAACACGCATCAACTTGAAATGCCATCCCCGGAACGAGAATATAAATATTGTTTTTTTACAATAATATAAGCATTTAAAAATAGTCCTATAAAGCAAAGGCTAATTAAGCCAAATGGAGGCAGAAAAATGTATATTAAAAACCCGGAGTATTTTATTACCACCGTCCGTGAGGGAAGCATTTCCAAAGCGGCTGAAAAATTATATCTGTCACAGCCATATTTAAGCCAGTGTATCGCACGAACCGAAAAGGAATTAGGCGTCAAGCTCTTCGATCGCAGCCATATGCCGCTCAAACTAACTGAGGCAGGAAAAATCTATATGCGTTATCTGGAAAGTGTCGGAGTCCTGACCGGTCAGTTTGAGGAACAGCTCGGCGAGCTGAAAACAGGACGCAGCCGTACTCTGAATGTCGGCATGACGCTGTGGCGCGGATCCGTCCTGCTGCCGGATATCCTGCCAAGCTACTCTGAAAGCCACCCGGATGTCCGCATCACCTTACGTGAACACCACACTGCCCAGCTTTCCAAGCTGTTACAGGAGGATCAGATCGATTTTGCCCTGATGAATATGCCGCTCAATCTGGATGATTTCGTCTATGACACCATCTTCAATGAGCGCCTCCTTCTGGTAGCCAGCAAGGACCATCCGGCTATCCGCGGTCTGGAAGCAGGCACTCCGGACCATCCGCTTCCAATCGACATGAAAAAGCTGCGCCGGGAACGCTTCATCCTGCTGCAGGAGGATCAGGTCATGGGACACGCCATGAAAAACCTCTTTGCCAAGATGAATATGGAACCAAAAGATGCCCTATACACCACCAGCAGTACGACTTCGGTCAACCTGGCGGCAAGAGGGTTCGGCATCACCTTCCTCCCGGAAGGCGGAATCCGCCACACTGCCCACGTGGAGCAGCTTGCATTCTTCACCGTAGACAATCCACCGTTCAGCGTGCCGCTGCTGCTTTTATATAAGAAGAACAGCATTATTTCACCACACGCGAAGGATTTTATCGATATGGTGAAGGAGTATTACCGGAATCTGGAAGCAAACAAAATAAAAGAATAAAGCCATAGGCTCTATTAAGCACAAAAAGCACATGAAAGTCTTCTATTGTTCCCAAATGTCTTTCATGTGCTTTTCGCATTTGCTTCTTCTGCTTAAACTTCCTCTTGATCCAGCTCCAGTCCTTTGACCATATTTTCGAATTCATATAGTAGGTCAATATACTCTTTTGCCATGTTCCAAACAGGCTGCCACATCTCCCTCAATGTGGCAGCCTGCTCATCACTTTTTCATCAATCCTGCACTGCTCTTCCATGCCATCATCATAATATCCACTGAATCATCATATAGGTTGGCATTAGAAATAGATATGGGTTTACTACAAAGCTTTTTCATCTTTTCCTCACTTTCTATTTCGGTATGATTAAAAAGTTTCCTATCATCCAAAATATGCGCAGCAGTTACAAGAACCGCTGCGCCAAATCCAAACAACTATTTTTAATTACCGCTGAATCGTGTTGGAATTCTGATTGTATGCTTTCGCTACGCACTTCCATTCACCATTCATCTTTAACAGAAGCAATACATCTGTGAAATCAATCCGATTGCCCCAGCCTTCTTCCAAAACACGTACAACCGCAAGTGATTCCTCTACCAGAAGTACATCAACGCGGGCTTTAAAATTGTCTCCACCAGGAACGGTATCTACATTATGATAAAACTGCTCAATCGAACCATGCTCCAGTTTTCCATCCAGATAGCCAAACAGAACCGCTTCATCGGTAAACAGCTCTTTCGCATATTTACTGTTTCCCTCTGCGACACTCTTAACAAATTTCATTGCTGCTTCTTCTACCGCCTGGTACTCTTTTAATTCTGCTCTCATAATCGTTTCCTCCTTAATGAATACATTTTAATTTTATGTAAAGCAATTTGCCTTATATGTTTATTTTCTTTCGCGGTGTCCAAGCTGTTCATGTAAGAGGACATCCATCCGCACATTCTTTTCGGTTCAAATTGACTTTATTTAATAACTATATTATAATTATATCAATAATAATCAAAAGGACAAGTACGCACATAAAAGTGCAATACTAACTAAAAGGAGAGTGTAAAATGGGGGCCCGCTGCATATCAAAAGAACAATTGGAAACCACTGGATTTAGCTACACACTGTCATTAATCAACGGAAAATACAAAATGACCATCCTCTATACCCTGATGGAATTTGGTGTCGTCCGTTTCAATGAAATGAAAAAGTATATCGGTGGAATTTCTTACAAAACACTTAGTTCTACCCTAAAAGAACTTGAAATGGATCAATTAATTCATCGCGAAGAATACCCACAAATTCCTCCAAAAGTAGAATACAGCTTAACCGAGCGCGGAAAGTCCCTGATTCCCATTTTAGACGGAATGTGTGACTGGGGTGACAAGCATCGGCTATAATTTCATACCCACAAACGCCATCCTGGCTTTTCTTCTAAAAAGTGATGGCCGGCGTTTGTGCTCTTCACTCCGCTCTTCCATTCAAATATGCCTTTGAACCATTTATTTTCCGAAAATGGGCAGCAATAGACATAAATTAAATGCTTTTTCCTAATTCATATGCCTGTTCCACTTCTTTTTTCCCGTCAACGTCTCCCGGCATCATATTGCCGCCCGCCAGGACATGGCCCAGATTTTTCCATCTTAAATGTTCCATCAGGTGATCGTAATATACCACCGCATCCTCAAACCCATTTCCTTCCGCTGCCATCAGAAGTGCAGATGACTTATTGCCGCGAAGGTAATTTTTATTTCCTTCTTCAAGTGCAAACAAACGATCCACTGCCGTCCGGAGCTGCCCACTCATATTCCAATAATATAGCGGTGATGCCATAACAACGACATCTGCCTCTTTCACCGGCTGATAAATCTGCTGCATATCATCTTTTTGGACGCAGGGATATTCTTCCTCATTTTTTCCTCCAAAACATCCTTTACAGCCATGGATCTCCATCTTTCCAAGCCGGAAAATCCGGACGGTATTTCCGGCCTCCTCGGCGCCTTTTGAAAATGCATTTACTAATGCAGCTGTATTTCCCTTTTCCCTCGGGCTTCCATTTAAAATTACAATTTTCTTATTCACAAACTCTTCCTCCATGCTTGAATATATATCAATACTCTGCCCCCTATTTCCGGAGCAGCCAAAAGGGGCTGTCGCACTAAGTGAAAATTAGTGCGGCAGCACTTTTTTGTAAAAATTTAAGAGCCCGGCTTCGAAAAGTCGGGCTCTTGGTGTAAAATTAATGTATGACCAAACACATTAAATTACAGAAAAATTATACTGCATGGAGTTGATTCGGAATATATCACCTAGCTCACAGTAAACCCAAATCCAACAGATACCAAAACCCTGATCCCATTTTTGAAAGATATGGAACAGAACCTGGGATTCAAGTACACAGAGATAGTTGCTGATGCTGGTTATGAAAGTGAGGAGAATTATCTATTTATTGAGACCAATGGGCAGACGGCATTCATCAAGCCAAACAACTATGAAATCTCAAAAAAGCGTAGATTCAAAACAGATATCGGAAAAATGGAGAACATGGACTACGATAAGGAGAATGATTTTTATATATGTAAGAACAATCAAAAATTGACAGTCCCGTATGAAAAGAAGGGAAAAACGGCAACCGGCTATAGAAGAACTACAACTGTCTATAAATGTTCCGACTGCAGTGGTTGTCCTTATAAAACGGATTGCATTAAAGGCAATAATTGCAAAACATCAATGGAACAGCGTAGTAAAACACTGTATGTTTCAAAAACCATGAAGCAGCAACGAGCAGAAGAACTTGAACGTATAACCAGCCCATACGGAATTCAGCTCCGAGTAAATCGAAGTATACAAGCAGAGGGATCCTTCGCTTCTGTAAAACAGGATATGGAATTCAGACGATATATGTACCGCGGAAAAGAAAACGTCACTGCACAAAGCGTCATTCTTGCAATCGCACACAATATCAATAAACTTCATAATAAAATACAGACCGAAAAGACAGGACAGCATCTGTTTAAGCTGAAAGAAACCGCATAAATTTTGATAATTCAAAAAAGGAAAGAAATCCCAGGCCTTCTTCGAGAAAGGTCTGGGTAAGTATGCTCAAAATCAACAACGGGTAGGGAAAAGAGCTAAATCTAAACGTTTTTCCTTAAAATAAAAGGGTTGCAGTAGCGATTTTTAAATCGTTACTGCAACACATCCCTTCAGCTTTACCATTTACCGGCCTTTATTTTTCATAGACATCTGATACTTCTGCTTCTACATATTTTTTATAAAGCTCATTCCACTCATTCTGAACCAGTTCAGAGCTGCAATGCGCTTTAAAATCAGCCTCCTTTTCCCAGGCATCGGATACTACCATTTTATCAGAGTCCGTGATCGATTCACCAATCTGATAATAAATATTACCCTTTTGCTTGCGGAAGTTTTCAATCAGCTGCAAGCGTCTGAGTTCCGCTGCGTATTCACTTCTTTTCCCGCTTTTAATCGTCAGTACTGCAACAAAGTTTGTCATCTTTCCATCTACCATTTATTTAATACTAATACTTTCAAGTTTACACGTTTTTGTATTTCAATAGTGCCGATTACACTGCAACCATCCACAAAATCATCCTCTTACGCCTCTACTTCCCCATTTTTCAGACGTTTAAAGTAATCAAGTGTCAGTTCCCGCATTTTCGGAACCCAGAACATAATGCCAATGACATGAACTAAAATTATAATCATATTTCCGACATCTACCCACGGCAGAGCTGCATCTACACCAACCGTTCCGCCTAAGAAGCAAAATACAACTACCAGCACCTGCATTATTTTTCTGGCTGCTTTACCGAGCAGGTTCTCTGCCAGAATTCCGGAAGAAGTTGACATGGATAACGCCGAGGATGCTGCAAACAAAATCAAGCTGATGGAAGCTACCAGTCTTCCGATTAAGCCAATCGTGCCAAATGCATTGATTGCAAGGACAGAACCCGGAGCACCTGTTGTCCATGTTCCAGTTACCAAAATAACCATCGCACTGAATGTACAGATAACCATCGTACACATAAATACTTCAAAAATACCGAACATTCCCTGTTTTACCGGTTCATTGGTATTCGCCTGGGCATGAAGGATACTTGCACTTCCGTTTCCGCCATCATTCGAATAAACACCTCTTGCGCATCCATTTTTAATCGTAGCTGAGAGCGCCGCTCCTGCAAATCCGCCGGTTGCTGCCGTTCCGGTAAATGCGTTCGTAAAGATAGATACAAATGCTGGAACAAAATTTTGAATATTTAAAATAATCAGGATTGCTCCCGCTGCCATGTAAATAAATGCCATCGTCGGGACCAGTTTATCGGTTACCTTTACCAGGGCACCTAATCCGCCCAGGAGAACTGCAATAATAATCACGCAGCAGATAATGGTTGTAATCATTGGTTGGACGCCAAACGTAGCAACGGATGATGTAATGGCTCCTGTATGTACGCCGCAGCCAATTCCCATACCAAAGCAACAGGATACCGCCCAAATCCATCCAAGCGGTTTCCATATCTTCGCCAGATAAATATTGGCTCCGCCACGCCACTGTCCATTTTCATCTTTCTGCCGTGTGTAAACGCCCAGCAGAGCCTCCGCATATTTTAAAGCCATCGCGATAAATCCAATCACCCACATCCAAAAGACAGCTCCCGGTCCACCCAGTGCAATTGCGCTGCCGACACCAATGATGTTTCCTGTTCCGATCGTGTTGGCCAGTGTAGCCACCATAGCCGACCAGCTGGAAATACCTGATTCATCCTTATGATGTGCTGCATCTCCAAAGGTTGTCTTAAGCATATGTCCAAAATGCTTGATCTGTACAAAATCGCAGGCGACCGTGATAACCAGACCTCCGCCAATCAGAACAATCAGCATCGGAAGTGTCCACATCCACCCAGTAAACGCCATAATTGCATTATAGATTGCCATACGTATCTCCCTTCTTAATAAGCTCTGCTTTCTTATTACTCGTACATAGATGCAAAATATACAAACATCCGATCCTGATCCAACGTTCCACTAACCGGATCCGCATGCATCAGTTCCGGATGCCACTGAACCGCGATAATCGGAAGTTCCTTATGGACCATTCCCTCTATAATGCAGCTTCGTTTACACTCCACTTCAACTTTTTCTTCATTTTCAATTTTTCTCATCCATTCTTCTTTTTCTTCTTTTGAAAGGATTCTGGAAAACCATACCTGGCCAATCTTAAATCCCTTTCCCGGCTTCTTAACCGCCTGATGATGTGCAGAGTTTACAATTCCGCTCGCCCCATACATCAGCTCAAACGGTGTTCTCCGGATATTAATCGTATTATGCAGCTTAATTTCATCTGACTCATATGTATGCATACTGCCTTTTTCCAGATCCTGGATAATGGTTCCTCCAAAATATATGTTGACAAGCTGCATTCCTCGGCAAATCGCTAAAATTGGTTTTTTAGCCTTAACGGCCGCGTCCACAACTGCAAGCTGAAGCTCATCCAGTTCCCGGTCCAGATTTTTGCTGCCCTGGTTCTCTTCCCCATAGAGAGCCGGGTCCACATCCGGAATACCGCCTGGAAACAAGATGCCATCGCACTCTTCAACCACCTTCGGATCCAATGAAATAACCAGTTCTGTATCCAGATTTTTCATCGCATCTGAAATGCCATCATACATCCCGTGTTCGTCTCTTTCTCGTTCTACATACATGACTTTTTTCATTTGTTTGTTCCCCTCCTGTTTTGTCATTATAATAATTTTTTTGCAAAGCGATCTTTCTATAAGCTTGCTCCTATACAACATTTGCAGTTCTCTTCCTCTTAAGAACTGTTCAAGTTGAAAGATCATGTCTCCAGTCCTTTACAAACATCTGTAAAGGACAAACTGTAAAGCAAAATAATACTCGGACAGGTTGCCACACCTTCTGGATATGACAACCTGCTCAAGTTTTTTATATGTGTATTAGGTTGTATGAAGTCTATTTCTCTATAATTCTGAAATTACTTACGAATCTTCTCCACAAATTCCTTCAGTCTCTTGCATCCCTCAACAACATTCTCATAGCTGTTTGCAAAGGACATACGGATATAGTGGTCGCCTTCGCTTCCGAATACATCGCCCGGTACCATTGCTACCTTGGCATTTTCAAGAAGCAGCGGGGCAAATTCCTGTCCACTCATGCCGAGTTTTTCAATGTTGATGAAGATGTAGAACGCACCCTTCGGGCAGCGGCAGCTCAGTCCGTCGATCTCGTTGATAGCTTTGACTGCGTAGTCGCGGCGTCTCTGATACTCTTTGACCATATCTGCTACTTCGTTCTTCTCTTCTTTCAGCGCTACGACACCTGCTTTCTGTACGAAGGAAGTCGCACAGGTAACTACATGCTGATGCAATTTATTGACAGTCTTGACAATCTCTTCACTGCAGGCTGCGTAGCCAAGACGCCAGCCGGTCATGGAGTATGCTTTGGAGAAACCGTTTAATGTGATGGTTCTCTCCTTCATGCCCGGAAGAGAAGCGATGCTGATGTGTTTTGCATCATCGTATAACAGTCTCTCATATACCTCATCTGATATAATCATGATATCGTTCTTCACAGCAATCTCTGCCAGTTCTTTCAGCACATCCTCTGCCAGCACACCGCCGGTCGGATTGCTCGGAGTGATAAGAACGAGTGCCTTGGTCCGTGGGGTAACCTTTGCACGAATCTCATCCAGATCAATCTGGTAATCATTCTCCTCTTTCAATGTATAGGTAATCGGAACCGCGCCCAGAAGCTTCGGAACATTTAAGTAGTTTAACCAGCCCGGATTCGGAACCAGAACCTCATCGCCCTCGTCGAGAATTGCTGCCATGACATCAAAAACTGCCTCGGAAAGACCTACACTGACGATGATCTCAGTCGGTTTGTACTCTACATTGTTCTGCGTCTTTAATTTCCAGGCAATCGCCTCCCGCAGCTCCATGGTACCAAAGTTGGAAGTATAGAATACATCGCCTTTTTTGATATCCTCGATGCAGGCATTCTTGATGTATTCCGGTGTATCGAAATCCGGACGTCCTAACTCAAAGTGAATGACCGTCTCTCCTGCGCGCTCCATTGCCAGCGCCTTTTCGTTTACTTTACGGATTCCAGACGGAACCAGTTCATCCATTCTTTTTGCGAATAATTTATCCATAATAAAATCTCCTTTTCATTCTGCATATACTCTCAGATTCTCATTGGTCCGCATCTGCTGACACTTTTCCAAGAATATTTTATTTTTCCTGGTAGCCGGCCGGAATTCCGTTTTTCTGTTCTCCAGCCCTTACGCTGCCTTTGTCTCGGTTTCCGCACCAGTTCCCAGCGTATGCATCATGCCCTCGCTACGTGCTACCACCATGGTGGTTACCACATCACCGGTTACGTTAAAGGTTGTATTTGCCATATCAATCAGTCGGAAGATACCGGCAATCAGACCTACAATCTCCAGCGGAAGTCCCATGTTCGTCAGAAGAATCGTGGTCATGATGATCGCGCCTCCCGGAACACCCGGACAGCCCATAGCTACTAATACAGTAGAAATAATAATGTTTACCAATGCGGACGGTGTCAGGTTCATTCCATAAATCTGTGCCGTCATTACGATAGCCGCTGCATAGTAGATACATCCACCATTCATGTTGATGGTTGCGCCAAGCGGCAGGGAGAACGATGATAACTCGGAAGATACGCCAAACTCATCATTCGTAACAGAGGTTGTGATCGGAAGAGAACCGCTGCTGCTGGTGGTGCTGGCCGTTACAACCCATACTTTCCAGATACCCTGCAGCCATTTCTTTACCGGGAACTTTGCCAGAAGCGCTACCATCGGAATATACATCAGTAAAACAAGGATTACATCGGAAGCATAAACCGTGAGAATCAGCTTTCCGAGCGGTCCAAAGATTTTCAGACCATATGCACCAACTGAATCTGCTAACAGTGCACATACACCAATCGGAGAAAACTCCATAACAATGGCTGTGATTTTATACATTGCATTGGCACAGCTCTGTACACCTGCTAAAAGGCGTTCCCCCTCTTTTCCCATCATGATAAGTGCTACGCCTAAGAATACCGAAAATACGATAATCTGCAGCATATTTGTGTTGGTAAAAGAAGTGAAAATGTTGGATGGGAACATATCAATTAACGTATCAATGATACTCGGCATCGCCTGCGCCTCATAATCAGTCGATTGTGATAACGCGGTTAAATCAAATCCTTTTCCTGGATTGATGATGTTTGCCATGATAAGCCCTAATCCTACACAGAGTGCAGATGTCAGCGCATACAGTCCAACCACCTTCACGCCAATGTTCCGGAGCTTTTTCAAGTCTCCTAAGCTCGCGACTCCCGCTGTGATGGAAAAGAATACCATCGGAACGACAATCATTTTAATCATATTTAAAAAGATGGTTCCCAGAGGTTTTACAATGGTTGCTTTTTCTCCAAATACGAGTCCGATGACAATACCAAGGCCAAAACCGATGAACGTCTTTGTCGCCAAGCTCAATTTCTTTTTTTCTTTCATGAATATTCCCCTTCTTATGCAATACCCTCACTTACTGTTCACACATATGTGACCACCATGTTGTTTCACAGCACTTTCTATTTCAAAAGTGCCTGCTTTAAACAACCTCCTCTATGCTATATTCTCTCCCAGATTTCATTTCCCCAAATGTCCTCCGGGAGAGAGGTATCTGCAGTTCCGGGTAAATTTCCCAATTCACCTGCAAAACATGCCTTCCGTGAACTCTTCCGGATGTCCTGCATTCCGGAAATGCATCTTTGCCATGTTTTGCAATTAGTATGCTCTTGTCATCGCACCGTCTAACAGGATGGTCTGACCAGATACGTATGTATTTGCCTCGGAGCACAGCCATGTAGCCAGACGTCCGTATTCATCGATGGTGCCGTAGCGTCCCATCGGGAACTTCTTCAGGTCTTCCTTCTCGTAATCTGCTACGCTGATGCCAGCCTTGTCTGCACGCATCTTGTTCAGATTTTCGATTCTTGCGGTACCGATACGACCTGGTCCAATGACATTGACTAAGATATTGTCTTTGCCGACCTCACTTGCCAGGGTCTTGCTCATGCCGACAACGCCCATTCTCATGGTATTGGAAAGAATCAGGTTATCCAGGCAATCCTTAACGGAAGAAGAAGTTGAGTTTACGATACGGCCGCCGCCGAGACGTTTCATGGACGGGAGTAC
Organism: Clostridium sp. AM27-28; assembly: GCF_003480955.1. Lineage (NCBI taxonomy): Bacteria > Bacillati > Bacillota > Clostridia > Eubacteriales > Clostridiaceae > Clostridium > Clostridium sp. AM27-28. The sequence continues at coordinate 1,842 of NZ_QUJT01000007.1, read as the reverse complement.
CGCACGGATGGTTCTTACGTAGGAGAGCAGGCACATCTCAAAAGCGCCCTCCCATGCCGCATCATCAAAGCTTACGAACGGTCCCGGCTTCGGTCCCGGGCACATATTTACAAGTGCGTAGATATCGCCCAGTGTCTCAACGGTGTGTTTTACAAGTGCCTCGATGTCCTCCGCCTTGTTGACATCGCAGAGGAAGGTCTCCGGACGGTTTCCGGTTTCTTTCTCAATCTCAGCCTGTGCTTCCAGAAGCTGATCTTTAAACGGTTCTGCGGTACAAATCATAACCTTTGCACCTTCTCTTGCCATCTCGGTTGCAATTCCCTTGCCAAGTCCGGCTGCTGATGCCATACAGAGAACTACCTTGTCTTTTAATCCTAAATCCATGTTGCTACCTCCTGCTTAAAATGAATATATAAAATGATTTGAATGTTCTTTTTGAATTTTTCGTTTTTTTGAAGTATCTTATTTCCCAAATGTATCTGATATGTGTCAGTTTCTTGGAATTGGGATGGCGCTTTCACGCCATCCCCGGTACATATTACAAGGCGATTCTATTTGGGGGAAATCACCATGCAGCCTATTTTTATCTCCATCCATCACGGATGAAATCTCATTTTTTACGCTTCTTTCTCCGGATGTTTCTTTAAATCAACAACCGGGTTTACAAGCGGCGTCATCTCGAATCCGTCTGGTCCAGTGATGCGGCACTCTGCTACATCGCCATCCTGGATGTGGAACGCTCTCGGGGTTCCGGTGGAAAGGATGTCTCCTGCGTACCAGCCCTGGATGCTGCTGTGCAGAGATACCAGACGTGGCGGTCTGTGGGTCATGTTTGCCACTACATTTTCTGCATGAACTTCACCGTTGTGAACGCTCTGAACCAGAAGCTCATTGACATCCGGTACCTCATCCGGGGTTACCAGCTCCGGGCCGAAGGAGAAGAAGGTCGGGAAGTTCTTTACGATGGTTAAATATCTCGGGTTGCCGCTTACATAATCATTTCCCTTTAAGATGGATTCCTCAGTCATATCAAGGATGGTGGTATAACCGACGATGGCATCCTGCCAGTTTTCTTCGGATATATCTCTGCAATCCTTGCCCATGATGATTCCAAGCTCTGCCTCTGCGGTGGTTTTCTGTGCTTCTTTCAACTTCGGAAGCAGGATTTCATCGCCCGGACCAATCAGGGTGTCTGCCTGCTTGAAGAAGCTTCCCGGAAATCCCTTCGGAGCTGCAGAACCGATGTCTCCGGCATGGTCTGCATAGTTAAGGCCGATACCAAAGATACGTTTCGGGTTGCGGTAGAGCGGTCCGTATACAACTTTCTCGCTCGGAACCAGTCCCGGAATACTTTCCAGCTCTTCCTTGCCGCCTGCGTTATACCATTTTGTCAGTCCCGGAATCTGCTGCTTCTGGATGAGACTCATGACATCCTCGGCCCATGCGGTTCCCTTTGCTGCATTCAGTGCCTCAATCGGAAGCACTCCATTCTTTAAGACGATACCGGCTTTTTCTGTTCCGTTCACTTTGATAGTTGCAAATCTCATATGGTTTCCTCCTTTATCTGTCAGAGATTGCTTCTTCAGAAGTTCTATTTGTCTGTTTCTTTTCATTTTGTTTCAGCGTCTGAAACCCAACCTCTTGAAGCTCTCTGTTTCTTTCTGACATTACTTTACCATTCCCACCAAAAATGTTCCAACTCTCTTTCGAATATGGACGTATAGGTAAATGGTTATGGACCATGACGTGTCTAAAATGATACTTGACCTTCCCTAATAAGCGAAAATACGGGGCTGTCGCATTAGCAAATATTTTTGCTGGGCGGCAGCCCTACTTTCTGCC